>JAFZUD010000071.1 GCA_017618495.1 Bacilli bacterium
CGGATAGCGCTGACTGCGAGCGCATCCTTTTCATTGAAGTGACTAATCATGTAATTCTCCTTAGTAGATTTTTAGTCAATTTATAGTTTCATTAATATTCTTAAGAATATTATTTACTCCTTCTTTAATTCGATACCAACAGTATCGAGTGCCTCTTGGCTAACGCCAGCTGGGGCTTTGGACATTGGATCCACGGCCTGAAGGTTCTTTGGGAATGCCTCAACATCGCGGATGTTATCAGTTCCAGAGAGGATCATGGACAAGCGGTCAAGACCAAGAGCGAATCCACCGTGTGGCGGCGCGCCATACTTGAAGGCATCGATGAACCATCCGAACTTCTTAGCAACGTCCTCATCGGATAAACCGAGAAGTTTGAAGATCTTCCACTGCGTATCATGGTCGTAGATTCTTAAGGTTCCACCGCCGGCTTCGTATCCGTTGATGCAGATATCGTAAGCATAGGCGAGAACTTTCTCTGGATCGGTATCAAGGTATTGGAGATCCTCGTCGCGTGGACGAGTGAATGGGTGATGTTCAGCTGTGTACTGATCTTCGGTTCCTTCGATTTTATCGAACATTGGGAAGTTGATAACCCAAAGGAGATCGTAGGTTCCCGGTTTGATTAAGCCCATTTCTTTGGCGAAGCGGGTTCTTAAAGCGCCAAGACCGAAGTCGACATCACGGCGATATGGTGAGCCAGCGAATAAGACGAGATCATCCTCGTTGAGGGCCAAGGTCTCGATTAATTCTTTCTGAGCGGCTTCATCCATGAACTTGGTGAATGAACCACTTAAGGCTCCACCATTATATTTGAGGGACATAACGCCCTTAAGGCCGAACTTTCTGGCCTCGACCTGAAGTTCGTCGAGGACCTTACGGCTCGTCTCAGTAGCGTGGTTAGGAATGACGATGGCGCGGATGTATTTGGCATCGTCGAAACCAGCAAAGCTGGTTTTCTTCATGACGGCATAGACATCTTTTAAGGTTAAGCCATAACGGGTGTCTGGCTTATCGCTGCCATAAGTGTCCATGGCATCCCAATAATTGATACGGCGGAGAGGAAGCTGGACGTCAAAGTTAACGATTTCTTTGAAATATCTCTGAAGCATTCCTTCGCAGAGGGTAAGGATGTCATCTTGTTCCATGAAGGAGCACTCAACGTCGATCTGAGTGAACTCAGGCTGACGGTCAGCGCGTAAATCTTCGTCACGGAAGCATTTTGCAATTTGGTAATAACGCTCGATTCCACCGATCATAAGCAACTGTTTGAAGAGCTGTGGGGATTGAGGAAGGGCGTAGAAAGAACCGTGGTGAAGACGAGATGGGACGATGTAGTCGCGCGCGCCCTCTGGAGTAGCCAAGTTAAGGATTGGGGTCTCCACTTCTAAGAAGCGGTTCTTATCAAGGTATTCGTGAGTAAGTTGGACGATCTTGGCTCTGACGCGGAGACGACGCTGCATCTCTGGGCGGCGGAGATCAAGGTAACGATACTGGAGACGGGTTTCCTCCAAAGCATCGGTCTTATCTGCGATTATGAAAGGCGGGTTCTCGGCCTTGTTGACCACTTTAAGCTCTTTGACGATGATTTCGATCTCGCCAGTAGGAAGCTTTGGATTTGGCACCTCTTTCTTTGAAACGGTACCGGTGACAGAAATGACATACTCGTTTCTGACGTCAGGGACTTCGACCCCTTCTTTGATCATGAGCTGGACGATACCGGTGTTGTCGCGTAAGTCGATAAACTCGATGGCGCCGAGTCTTCTTCTGGTTGAAACCCAGCCAACAAGCTTTACTTCGCGGCCAACGTCAGATAAACGTAGCTCGCCATTGTAATCTGTTCTTTCCATTTTTTCTCCTTTCCTTAATGTTCTTCGCAGCAATGATCGTGATGATGGTGATGTCCTTCGTGGAAGGCTTTATCGAGTTCTTCCTGAAGGTTCTCTAGGGAGATCTCCTTCTGCTCTTGGCTCTGGAGATTCTTGATCTTAAGGATGCCTTTGGCCATTTCTTCTTCGCCGACGATAAGGGCGAACTTGGCTTTTAAGTGTTCAGCTTTCTTAAACATAGCGCCGAACTTAAGAGCGGCCAACGGGGTCTCGGTTGAATAACCGAATGAGCGGCAAGCCATCGTGATTTCGAAGGCTGCATCGAGGACTTTGTCTCCAACAGGCATGACATAAAGGTCAACGCCCTCTTCGATGTGGTCGAGAAGATGGCTGTCTTCCATGAGGCTATAGACGCGTTCCAAACCCATGGCAAAGCCAACGCCGGCCAAATCAGGTCCGCCAAGACCTTTGATGAGTCCGCCATAGTGACCACCGCCGCAAACTGCGCCGTAGTCTTTGTTTTCTGGGCTGGAAAGGTGAATTTCGAAGACGACTTCGCTGTAGTAATCAAGTCCACGGACAAGATTCTCATCGATTTCGTAATCGACTCCCATCGCATTGATGATATTTAAGGTTTCGTAGAAACGTTTCTCGCTGGCTTCGCTGAGATAATCTTTGATTCTTGGAGCGCCTTTGGCGATTTCCTGGTCATGCTCGACTTTGCAATCGAGGATGCGAAGAGGATTGAGTTTGATACGCTCTTTGCAATCGTCGCACATCTCATCGAGATGCTCGCTGAAGTATTTAACCAAAGCTTCGCGGTAAGCGGCTCTGGTTTCGTTATCTCCGAGGGAGTTAATCTTAACTTTGACATTCTCAAAGCCAAGCATCTGAAGGGCGCTGACAGCTAAGCAAATGCACTCAGCATCGGCTCTTGAACTATCTAAACCGACTTCTTCGACACCGAATTGGTGGAATTGGCGGTAACGGCCAAGCTGTGGTCTTTCATAACGGAAGGCTGGACCTTGGTAATAAAGTTTGAGAGGCAAATCCCCTGCATAAAGTTTGTTTGAGATGATGGCACGCATGACGCCGGCAGTGAATTCTGGACGGAGGGTAATGCTGCGGTCGCCTTTATCAAGGAATGTGTACATTTCCTTGCGAACGATATCGCTGCCCTCGCCCGTTCCGCGAGCAAAGACTTCGGTATATTCCATCGAAGGCACGATTATTTCCTTATAACCGTATAATTCGCAAGCCGCCCCTAAAACGGCCTCAATGTAACGCATGCCGATGGCTTCTTTGCCATAGATGTCGTGTGTACCTTTAACTGGCTGATAATTTGGCATGTAACTTTCCTTTCTATTTCATTACGCGTTCAACGTTGTAAACGCCTTTGATTTCGAGAATTGTTTGGAAGACCTGTAAGATTGTAGCACTATCGCTCACATAAATGGTGAGGTTGACTACGTCATTCATCGTTTTTTCCATTAAATGGATCTTTAAGTCGGTGACAAGGACACCTCTTGTTGAGAGGGCACCCATGATATCGACAAGAAGATTCGGACGGTCGTTGGCGTAGATCCTAACAAGTGCCGGGAATTTCGATGTGACACCTAAATCAGGATTCCAATGAACATCGATGAGACGTGGTTTTCCTTTGGAAACGTTGGCACAGGACGTTCTATGGACAACGATACCTTTGCCGTTGACGACGTAACCAACGATGTCATCTCCAGGAACAGGCGTGCAGCACTTCGCCAATGAAATGGCGACATTATCGACGCCATTGACCAAAACCGGCGTTTTGGAATCGGTTTTGACAACTGAAACGAGGTTTGGTTTGGAACTCCTCTTACGCACATGCAAGAAATCGACGATGGCAAGAGGCGCTGGGTTTCTGTTGGCGACAAGTTCATAGAGCCCATCAAGCGTCTTAACATTGAAATGTTCAAGGGTTTTGGAATCGCTGAGGAGTTTTTCCATCTCCCCTGGACCAATATCCTGCTGGCCAAAGGCTTCAAGGCAGCTCTCACGACCTTTGGCGATCAAATCGTCGCGGAGGAAGTCGTTTTTCTTCTGAATGGAGCGTCTGATATGGGCCTTGGCAGAAGATGTTTTCGCGATTTCGAGCCAAGAATCATTCGGTCCTGGCGCGTTTTTGGCGGTTCTGATCTCGCAGACATCGCCCGTTTTAAGGACGGTAGACAAAGCGGCGTTCGCACCATTGACGACAGCGCCAATCGCACTTTCAGCAACTTTGGTATGGATACGGTAAGCGAAGTCAAGGACTGTCGCGCCAGCCGGAAGGTCAATGACCTTTCCTAATGGAGTGAAGACATAAACGTTCGCATTGAAGACGTCATGCTCCAAGGCAGCGATATATTCCTTCGCATCACTGCTCTCGTTTTCGGCGCTCATGGAGACGAAATCACGGAACCAATGGAGTTTTTCTTCGATATCGCGTTGTTCTTCTTTGGCGTTGTAGTGCTCGCCTTCCTTATATCTCCAGTGCGCAGCAACACCGCTTTCAGCGACCTCATCCATCTCTTCTGTCCTGATTTGGACTTCGTAGATGTTGCCATCACCCGAAACGATTGTCGTGTGGAGCGACTGATAAAGGTTTGGCTTCGGCATGGCGATGTAATCTTTAAGACGCCCTGGAACCGGTTTGTATGTAGCGTGGATGATACCAAGGATGGTATAGCAGTTCATGACACTGTCGGTGATGATACGAATGGCCAAAATATCGTAGAGTTCATCGAAGTTATAGTGCTTCAGATACATCTTGCGATAAATCGAATAGATCGACTTGATACGAGACTCCATGCGGAACTTGATCTTGTTGTCGAAGAGAAGGTCGGCGATACGTTTCTGAAGCGCATCGAGCGAGCCTTGGCGGTCCGCTTCCCTTGCATTAAGCAAAGCAAGGATCTCGTTGTATTTGGTTGGCTCTAAATATTTAAGGGATAAATCTTCCATCTCGCTTTGCATCTTGTAGATACCAAGACGATGAGCAATCGGAGTGAAAACATCGAGCGTTTCTTTAGAAAGCGCCTGTTGTCTTTCAGGCTTAAGCGCATCGAGGGTGCGCAAGTTATGGAGACGGTCAGCAAGCTTAACGATGATGACACGGACATCTTTCGCCATGCCAAGGAAGATCTTACGATGATCTTCGGCTTCGAAATCCTGCTCGGTCCTATGGGAGAGCTTCATGCGCTGAATCTTCGTCAAAGAGTCAACGATAAGTGCGACGTCAGGCGTGAATTCACGCTCAATATCCTGAATTGTCGCATCAGTGTCTTCGACAACATCGTGAAGAAGACCGGCCGCAATAGTCTCAGGGCCGCACTGGAGCGAGGCTAAGATATAAGCGACTTCGATCGGATGTTGGATATAAGCTTCACCGCTCTTACGGAAAACGCCTTCGTGTTTCTTCGCAGCGAAAAGATAGGCTCTTTCGATCATATCCCTATCTTTTGGATTCTTAATATAGGTGAAATAGAGCTCTTTGACATCGTCAAAAGAATGCATAGGATAGCCGCCATTAGGCAGTAATTTCTTACTATCTTTCGTCATTTTGGGCTCAACTTTGTTATCCATAACAAGTTGATTATACTCCAATCAACGAGATTCTAAACAAGTTTAGAAGGTCTTTTCGCACAAAATATCTAAACTACGCCTTCCCCTGAACTCATTTATTCTAAAGGCGCATAAGAGATCTACTTTGCTTTCTAAGTCAAAGGAATCCTCATTGATTCCGAATGAAAATAACCTGACATCCGAGGCAAGCTTAACCGATAAGTATCTGCCCTCTTTAATGTAAGTGAACGTTTTTGGGTCTAAATCTTTTAGTAGAAGTTTAGGAGTTTCCCAGTTAAAACCAAATGGACCGAAAGTTTCGATTAATCGGTAACTTTGCATATTACATTCGCTTAAAAGCAATGGAATACCATTTTGTTTCTTTGGAGAGAGTTTATGCTTCAACGCCGTGAAGAGCATATCCTTCTTAAAAGCGTCAAAATCTTTCTTGTTGATACTGACCCCTGCCGCAAACGGATGACCGCCTTTACTGAGCAAAGGAACCCTAACGTCATCCAAGGCTTTTACGACATCAAAGCCTTCTTCACTTCTTAAAGAGCCAACAAGAACATCTGGGTTCTTATTCATCTCTGAGAAAACGCAAACTGGCTTTTTATACATGGCGAGGAGTTTCGAGGCGAGAAGACCGTTAAGACCTTCAGGCATATCCGCCTTCACGATGATGGCGCTGTCGCTCTCATTGATCTCGATTGTTTCCTCTGCTTCTTTAGTGACTTCTTTCCTTCTTTCGTTCACGTCGTTCAAATAACGCGCGAGCGCGATTCTGTCCGTGTTGTCGTTGGCAAAGTAATGAAGGAGTCTATTGACCTCTGTTCCTTTTTCTAGTCTTCCCACCGCATTGATCTTTGGGCAGATTTCCATTTGGAAGGTTGAGACATCGAAGTGACGCTTATCCGTGAGCAAAGTCAAAACCTCTGGCGGCTCTTTGTTGATGATATCCAACATAAGCCTCACAAGTTCACGGTTATGGCCCCTGATTGGCATCATGTCACTAATCGTCGAGATTGCGCCAAGGACGAGAAGATAATTGTCGACCTTTCCTAAGAGAGCGACGCTAAACAAGAAAGAAAGATATCCGGCGCTTATTGGGTATTCTCCGTAGGAGAGTGTATCAGGATGGATGACAATGTCGCATTCCGGCTTCACGTCATCAAATTCATGGTGATCGAGAATAATGACATCAACGCCAAGCTCTTTGGCGCATTTAAGCGCATCATGGGCCGTGACGCCATTATCACAAGTGAAGATAAAGGAGAATCCTTTAGCGGCGATTTTCTTGACATTCTCGACGGTCAATCCATAACCATCCAGATATCTCGAAGGGAGATAACCGCTGGCATCGATTCCAAATTCCTTAAAGGATCTAAGCAAGATCGAGGTACTGCAAACGCCATCAGCGTCATAATCGCCATAGATAAGGACTTTCTCGTGAGAGTCACGGGCTTTGAGCACACGCTCAATGGCCTTTTTGACAATCGGATGATCACCAATCAAAGGGATTGAACGAAAAGAAGGAGGAAGTATGAGTTCCTCATACTCCTCCCTCGAAAGACTGTAGTAATTGAGCAAACGCTCGAGTAAGCCTTCCATTAATCGTTGATGCCGATGAAGATGGCTTCTTCTGGTTCGCTGCCTTTGCGGCGGTTGTTCTTTTCGTTAGCGCGTCTTTCTTCCTGCGCTTTCTTGCGGCTAGCAGCGACGGAATCGCTAGCTCTCTTGATGTAGACGCTAAGGAATTTGCTAGCTGGAACAAGGGTGAAGAGTGTCGCGGCAACCGCGAAGGCCAAGCCAAGGAGAGCGCCGACGAAGATGACGGCGTATTCACGTGGTCCGACGACGGCAAGAGCTAAGCAAAGCGCAGCCATGATCGAAGAGAACACGATGATTTCAACGGCTTCTTCAGCGTTAGCTTTGACAAGGCAGTTGTTCTTGAACTCAAGAGCGGTCTTATCACGCTCGCGGGAATCTTTGACGATTTCCTTCGCTCTGTTAAGAGTGAAGAGAGCGACGTATAAGGCAGCCAAAGCAGCCAAAGCGGCTCCGATTGAGGCAAGTGGGGTGACTGGGAGTCTTGTGAGTGCGAAGAATCCGACGGTCAAGACGCTTGAGCCAAGCGAAATGACAGAGGAAACGAAGGCACGGGCAAGACCGAATCTGAAGATAAGGTAGACAAAGGCGATTGCGACACCGACGCCAATTCCAAGGTAGACGGTTCCAAGGTTTGGAGTGCCGGCCTGGTAGAAGACGGTGTTGGCACTAGCGTAAACGCTATTGTCGGCGGTGAAGGTATCAACGGCTTCTTTAACGGCCTGGTTGAGGCTGTTGAAGGTGGTTCCGTTAACGGTGAAGGTCTTGGAAGAGTCCTTCTCATCGAAGTAAACGCTGAGAGGGATTTCGAAATTGTAAACGTCGTAAGTGATCTCATCCTCATTGAGATAGACCGATCTGGTCTCGAGGGTGATGTCTTCTTCGGTGGTGAGTTTTCCGATGCTCTCATTATTGTATTCGATAAGAGAGAGGAAGTCGTCCATGACCTGCTGTTTGTCAGCAAGCTTCTTGGTGGAGAAGGACTCGCTGTTGATCCAGTATTCGACGTTGATGGAGGTTGTGTTGTCGTAGGCACCGCTGTAGTTGAAGGCGCCGATGGTCGCACTCATAACGGAGACACCGGCGATAGCGACGACAAGAAGAGCAAGAGCGCCGATCATGAATGGCTTCTTGTGTTTCTCGAAGTCTTTGTTGGCGAGAGCGCCATAGTAAGACTGCTTCTCATCTTTTAAGGCATTTGGAACCTTGGTTGGATCAACACCAAAGAAGGCTTTGAGATGCTTTTCGCTGTCTTGGTCGTTAGCAAGCAACCAGCCTTCGATGCGAAGAAGGATAAGGTTAAGGACTAAGCCGAAGGCGGCAGTTAAGGTAAGGGCAAGACCAAGATTTCCGATGGTTGAATGGACGAAGCCATAGAGGCAGACGCCGATAACGATGGAAATGATGGAGATATCAAGAGTTGGCCAGAGAGCTTTCTTGGAAGCTTCCTGGTGGGCTTTCTTGAGGGTGCGGCCTTCATAGAGCTGCTGTTTGACCTTGTGGAAGTAATAGATTCCGCCAAAGGCAGTGACGATCGCGCCAAGACCGAAACCGGCAAGGGCGCCGATACCGAATTGAGCGCTGAAGTAAGCAAATAAGAGGATAGCAGCTTCAACCGCAACAGCCGCATTGCCAAGGATGGCAACGGCACCGAGGCGATAGAAGACAGAGATGATGACGATTCCGATGACCAAAGCGACAAGGGAAGCGATGGCGCTTGGACCGAAGTTGATGGCGAGATGCCAATCACCTGCGCTGGTGAGTGGGTCAACGCCCGCGGTCACGACGCTCGAATAAGCGAAGGTGACATCGTAGTTGTATTCTTTGGCGTTAAGGATATCGCGGTAGAACTTAGCGGCTTTGTAAGCGGCATTAGCTTTGCTTGGATCGTAGCTGCCATCTTTGATAGCGGCGCTCGATGGGATGAGTTGAAGCTTCTTGTAGTTGTTGTCAGAGTCGGCGGTATCGACATACCAAGCGTTGGTGGCGTCTTCACCAAAGAGAAGACGGGAAGCCATGTTTGGAGTGTAGATTTCGGTGCCCTTGTTCTGAACGGCAGCGTAGCTATCGGCTTCTTGTTTGTGGTGCCAGAGGACTAAGAGGCAGGACTTACCTGGAGTGGTAACGTTTCCTTCATCGTCTTTTTCCTCTTGGACGGTATGTTCGGTGCAGAACTTGATAAGCTCATTGAGCTTTCCGTTCTCACCCTGGAAGGTCTCTTTGATCGGAACGGTGACGACTGGGACGGTGTTGACGTAAGTGATCTCAGCGTTGGTTCCTTCTTCGAATAAGCCGTTGTCAGCGAAATCGACGCTGTTTGGAGCTTCGGTCATGGCGTCTTCGTCGGTGGTACCGGCTTCGACGGTGACGTGCTGTCCGCTATAGGCCAAATAAGTCTGAAGATAAGAATACTCGACTTCGTCGCTACCCTGGGTACGGACAGAAACCTTGATGGTACTGTAACCTTCTTTGGCAACGGTCGCATTGATATCCCAGAACTCGAGACGATCCTCGATTTCCTTGGCGACTTCGTTGACGGCGTAGTAGTTATCGTCTTCGACATAGGTGTCGGTGCTGACACCTTCGTAGGTACTACCCTTGTCTGAAATACGGAAATATAAATCCTTGCCGCTTCCATAGGAAACGTCAGTATCCATTTTGCTCAAAGACGAGGTGATGGTCGCGCCAACACCAAGGAGCAAAGAGGCGCCAAGGAACAAATAAGCTAATGTTCTCCGCATAATAATCCTCCAACCAATTGCACTGCACAAAAAAATTGTGTTTAGCAAGCGTTTATAAGTCTACCCCATACGCGAGCGTACGCACAAGAGAAAAAGACACTTTTAGGCCAAATAGCATTAAAAGAGTGACCAATCATGGGTGATTTTCAGGTGATCGTAGGCCTTGGCGGTCGCTTCGCGGCCGCGAGGTGTTCTATTGATGAGGCCAATCATCAAAAGATATGGCTCATAAACGTCTTCCAAATTAGTGACTTCTTCGCCAATGGATGAGGCGATACTCTCTAAGCCAACTGGGCCTCCATTGAAACGTTCGATGATGGCTTTGAGATACTTGATGTCGACATCGTCGAGACCAAGGTCGTCGATCTTAAGAGCTTCGAGCGCTCTGTTTGCAAGATCGACATCGATTCTGTTAAGCCCTTCAAAAGAGGCGAAGTCACGGACTCTCTTGAAGATACGGTTTGCGATACGTGGGGTTCCACGGCTTCTTTTGGCTAAGAGCTCCACTGCTTTTTTATCGATTGGCATTCCGAGAACCTTCGAGGTTCTTTCGATGATTTTGCCAATCTCTTCTTCATTATAGAAATCTATCTTTGCGCTGATTCCGAATCTGGCACGGAGAGGCGAGGACAAATCGCCGGCGCGTGTGGTTGCGCCTACAAGCGTGAACGGAGGCAAAGCCATGTTAAGGGATTTCGCAGCTCCGTCCCTGTTGATCATGATGGAAAGTTGGAAATCTTCCATCGCGCCATAAAGGACTTCCTCAACTTGTCTTGGGAGTCTATGAATCTCATCGATGAAAAGGATATCGCCCGGCTCAAGGTCACATAAAATCGCGGCTAAATCTCCGCTTTTCTCAACTGATGGGCCATTGACGACACGGATGTTGCCGCCCATTTCATTAGCAATGACGTATGCCAAGGTGGTCTTGCCCAAACCAGGCGGGCCATAAAGCAAAACATGGTCGAGGCACTCTTCTCTTTTCTTCGCGGCGCCGATAAAGACGCTGAGGTTCTTTTTAAGGGCGTCCTGACCAACGTATTCTTTAAGGTCCTTTGGACGCAAAGTGATGTCGGTCGCGTTGTCGCCACTTTCTCTTCTGGCGTCAAGAAGGCGCTCGGATTCTTGCTTTTCGCTCTTTCTCATAATTATTTGAGTTTCTTGAGGGCTTTGCGGAGGACCTCTTCGTTAGAGAGTCCTGGCTCATTGATCGAGGCAAGCGCATCATCGATGGCTTTGACTTTGAAGCCAAGGGCTTTGAGGCCTTCCCTCACTTCGTCATATTGATTTGGATTGGCTTTGGAACCACCGCCCATATCGGCGAGCCTACCTTTGAGATCAAGAATGATCTGGGCTGCTGCTTTTGGCCCGATGCCAGGAAGCTTTTTAAGGAATGTTGTGTTATTGGCGGCGATGGCTTTCATGAGGTCGTTAGGATTGGTCGCGCCTAAAGCCACGATGGCGGTCTTAGGTCCAATGCCTTTGACTTCGATAAGCGATTCGAAAGCCTCTTTCTCTAATTTGTCTTTGAAGCCGACGAGGTAATGATCGTTCTCATTGAAGACCTCGTGGACATAAACGGTCGCTTCCTCTTCGTAAGCAAAATCCGAAGTACGGGCAACCAAAAGCTCGTAGGCAATGCCGCTAGGCAAAGCGATGGCGACGCTTTCTTTGTCGATATTGACGATTTTTCCAGTGAATGAGTAATACATTTCTAGTGGTAAATTGCGATGAATAGTAAGAAAAGGAGAAAGCAGACAGCGACCGCCACTAAAGCGAGTATCGGAATCAGCAATTTATTTTCTTTCATCGATTAATTATACAGGAAATTATGATGACTTGATATATCAAGTCGTGTAATCGAAGACGAAATCGTTGATCTGAACTTTATCGCCATCCTGGGCGCCGACTTCCTCGAGTCTTTGCTCGATGCCGATGTTATCAAGATAACGGATAAGACGGACGATGCCTTCGTCGGTTGTCGTGTTGATGAGGGCGGCGTCGCGTTCGACTTTCTCGCCTTTGATGATCCAGCCGTTTTCGCCACGGAGGATCTGATAATCGGATTTTCCTTCGATCTCACGGGCATCATAGACCTTCATCTTGGTGGTCTCGTTGACGCCTTTGATTGGGAATTCCGGGGTAGCTTCGATGAGTTCGATGGCTTTCTTGAGAAGCTTATCGACGCCTTCATGGGTAAGGCTCGATAAAGCGATGGATTCGAATCCGAGTTTCTTGTCGAATTCTTTCTTGAGGTCTTCCGCCC
>JAFZUD010000072.1 GCA_017618495.1 Bacilli bacterium
AAGACCCAGTCGACGCGAGAGACATCCTCAAAAGGGTTGGCTTAGAGAAAAGGGCCAACAATTTCCCATCCCAGCTTTCAGGCGGCGAACAGCAAAGAGTCGCGATCGCCCGTGCCATCGTCAAGAACCCAAAGCTCCTCCTTTGCGATGAGCCTACCGGCGCTTTGGATAGCAAAACCGGCGCCTCCATCATCGAACTCCTTAACGAAGTTGCGGTGGAATATAAGAAAACCGTCATCCTTGTCACCCATAACAGCAAGATCAGCGAATGCGCTGAACGCCTTATCCGCATAAGAGACGGCAAGATTGAAGAGAATAGAATAGTCGAAAATCCTCTTAAGCCTTCGGAGGTCAAGTGGTGAGCGTCAAAAAGCTCCTCGCCAAGTTAGGCCTCAGGGAAATAAAGAACAACTGGAAGCAATTCCTCGCCATCATCGCCATCGGTTCGATCGCGGTGACTCTTTTCGTTGGCCTTATGGCCAATGCCGACAATTTCGAGAGCCGCGTCCAAAAGACATTCGATAGCGGCAATATGGCGGACCTCTGGGTCACCACCAAAACCTACGACGAAAACGACGTGTACAGAATCAGGCAAATCGTCGGGGAAGAAGGAGAGGTCGAATCCCGTTTTGAGGCGATGGGGCAAGCAGGCCACCATTCCGTCTATGTCGGCATCACCTATGGTGAACCAACAATCTCTCACCCTTATGACCTCCAGAAAACCGAAGAAGACACTTCCGACTATTTCGTGAGGATCGATGAATCCCTTGGCTCAAAAGGCAACGATGATTCCGTCATGGGTTCCTACTCGTTAGGAGGGGACCTTGCCCTCACGATCGACATGAGCACCTTGACCTCGAGGTCGGCCTGGCTTTCCGATCTCCTTAACCTCGATAAGTATTACGAAGACGACAAAAACCCTCTCAAAGCCAAGACGGTAGAGCTAGATTTCAAGGTGACCGCTCTCATGAAATTCCCTGAGAACATCACGAAATCCCTCTATAACAGCTCAACCATCATCGTCAGCGATTACGCATTCCGCAAAGCTTTCGACAAAATGCTTTCTGGAAACATGAAGGAGGGCATTTCCGAAGAAGAGAAGCGCGAGGAAATAGACCTCATCTACGAAGTCCTTACCGAGGTCTCTTTGTTCCATAGGCATGGGTACCTTTCCCCAAACCAATATCTCATCACCCTGAATGACGGTGTTGACCCATCCCTCGTTAAAGGGAAGATCAGCGACTATTTCAAAGCGAAAAAGGCCAATAACCTCCTCTCCGTGAACGATAGGAGTGACATGCCTTTCGTCATCACGGTCACCAATGACGTAGCCCAAGCCCGTAACTTCACCTTCCTGTTCCCATTCGTCTTCTTCTTCGTCGCGGTCCTCGTCATTCTTACGACGACCTCTCAGATCATCCTCAAAGAGAGAATGCAGATAGGCACGATGAAAGCCCTTGGCCTAAAGAAGGGCGAAATCATGTCCCTATATGTCTCAATAACCCTCGCTTTGGTTGGAATAGGCACTCTTATCGGCGAGATAGTCGGACCAATCTTGATCCCTTGGATCATGGATAAGAAATACGCGATTATCTATACCCTTCCTAAACTTGGCTATGTCTTCCCTTGGGTGACAGGCATTTTGACCGCGGTATCTTTCCTTCTTATCGCAGCAGGTGTCACCTATTTCATCGCCAGAAGAGAGATCTCCCTCAAGCCATGCGAATCGATGAGACCTCGGCCAATGGTCATGAAGTCCCATTCGCTTAAGTTCGAGCCAAAGCATGGCATCACTT
>JAFZUD010000073.1 GCA_017618495.1 Bacilli bacterium
CATCGCCGAAGTGTTCCTTAATGCTATCGAAAAGGTTCAGGCCGACAAAGAAGGCTATGAGATCCTAAACAAGAAGAACCACAAAGTGGAAAAGCATTCCGCTAAAGCGTTCAAACACGAAGCCGAACGCATCAGCGAAGCCAAAGAAGCTCTCCTCAAAGAGAAGAAGAAACAAAGCAAAGAGGAAAAGAAGAAATGAAGACTATCTTAGTCACCGGAGGATTAGGATTCATTGGTAGCGAAACCGTCATCGAACTCATCGAAAGCGGCTACGAACCAATCGTCCTTGATAACCTCTATAATTCCAAACTCGCAGTCCTTGACCGCATTGAGACAATCACCCACGTCAGACCTAAGTTCTACGAGGTCGATTGCACAAAATACGCGGAAACTGTAAGTGTTTTTGAAGAAAATCACATCGACGCGGTCATCCATTTCGCTGGATATAAAGCGGTAGGGGAATCCACCGTCAAACCTGTCGAATACTATCAGAACAACCTTGGCAGCGCCCTCAACGTCTTGGCCATCATGAAAGAGAAAGGCGTCCACAATTTCATCTTCTCTTCATCCGCCACGGTCTATGGCGTGCCAAAGAGGGTTCCACTCTATGAAACCGACCCAGTTGGCAGTGCCACCAACCCATATGGCGAGACCAAGATCATGATTGAGAGAATCCTTGAAGATACCGCCAAAGCAAACAAGGACCTCAACGTCTGCTTGCTTAGGTACTTCAACCCAATCGGCGGACACCCATCCGGACTTCTTGGCGAAGATCCAAATGGCCTCCCAAATAACCTCATGCCATACGTCACTCAGGTCGCGATTGGCAAACTCCCATTCCTCCGTGTCTTCGGAGACGATTACAAGACCGTCGACGGAACCGGTGTCAGGGATTACATCCACGTCGTCGACTTGGCCAGAGGCCATGTCGCTGCCCTCAAGCGTTTAGAGAGCAACCCAGGCCTTGTCGTCTATAACCTCGGAACTGGCAAGGGCACCTCGGTCCTTGAGCTTGTCCACGCCTTCGAAGAGGCTAACGGCATCAAAATCCCTTACCAGATCATGCCTCGCCGTCCTGGCGACATCGACGAGAACTTCGCCAACGTCGACAAAGCGTGGAATGAGCTTGGCTGGAAAGCCACCCTCACCATCAAAGACGCTTGCAAAGACGCCTACAATTTCCAAAAGAAAAACCCTAACGGCATCGAATAAACAAACTCCTATAAGGCACTGAGAAAATTCAGTGCCTTTTTTCATACACATATGTAGCGATTTTGTTGTAGAATTTGCTTAACTCGAGAGGATTGTTTTATGGAAAACGTTTTCACTGTCACCTTGCCAAACGGCAGAACTCAAAAAGGTCTTATTTTCGAAACTGAACAAGCAAAAATGAACCTTGTTCTTTTAACCGGTATGGGCGAACACTCAGGCCGTTACGAAGAACTCGCCAAGTATTTGAACGAGAAAGGCATCAACGTCTATGTCTTAGACGCTGTCGCTCAGGGTCTCAATGCTGAGAAGGTCGAAGACCAGGAGAAGTGGTACGAAGGCGCTTTCGATGACAACGTAACCGCTGCGAACATCAAGATTGAGGAAGTTAAGAAAGCCAATAACCTCCCAACCTGCATCATGGGACACTCCATGGGTTCCTTCATGACTCAGCGTTATCTCCAGCTCTTCCCAAATACTGTTAGCAAAGCCATCCTTTGTGGCTCCGATAAGATGCCAAGAATGAAAGCCTTCTTCGGCTACATGCTTGCTTCCATGCTCGTCAACAAAGGTAACTTCGATAAGCCAAACAAGATTCTCTCCGCTTCCGGAACTGACGCTTACAGCAAAGCTGTCAAAGACGCCAAGACTCCAAAAGATTGGCTCTCCTATAACGAAGAGAACGTTCAGAAATACATCGCCGACCCATATTGCGGCGCTCCAACCACTGGCGGATTCTGGAAAGAATTCCTCAGAGGCTTAAAGGCCATCACCGACGGCAAGGAAATCAAGAAAGTCAGCAAGGATGAGAAGATTCTCATCATCTCTGGCGAAGAAGATCCAGTCGGCAGATTCGGCAAAGGTCCGCGTGAGCTCCTTTGGATGTACAAGAAACTCGGCGTCACTAACGCCAAACTCAAGATGTTTGACCACATGCGCCACGAAATCCATAACGAAAACGGAAAAGAAGAAGTTTGGTATCTCATCTCCAAATTCTTACTCGCCTAATGCTCAATAAAGTCCTCGACTATTTTGGTCTCCGTGAAAGGAAACCGCGTCATTTTGTGGCGTGGTTCTTGGTTCTCGCCTTTTCTCTTTTCACATACCTTTATTTCGAGGCTTTGGACTATAAACTAGAAGAACCAACAGCAGAAAAAGGATCGCTTCTTCCTTTTTTCAGCTTTGATGTTTGGTTTGTTATCTTCACCGTCGGACTGTTTTTGTTCGATGCGTTTTTAATGTTCTTCGCCATCAAGTATTTCAAGGTGAAGCAGAAGTGGCCTTTCATGATTGTCGGGGCCGTCTTCTTGGTTTTCGCTTCGATCACCTTGTTTGTTTTCCCTGGTATCATCAAAGATGGTGCCGTCATATACCAGCTCTCAGCGGGTAAGATGTTCCAATATCTGGCTGCGACCCTCATGGTCTTCGTGTCCATTTATCTCTTTATCACCGTTATCCCTCAGATGATTAAAGACAGGAACTATTACAACCTGTTTTTCGTCATTGCGATCGCCGTTGGTTTGATTGGAACGATATACAGCTACATCGCCGAAGGTGATGTCTATTGGAGGCTTTTCACAGAACCTCATCCTTACGATGTCCCTAAAAGCTTTACCAACAACAGAAACGTTTACGCGTTCATTTTGGTTATAGCGATGGTCTCCGAAGCATACCTCATCATCAAAAATAACTGGGTTTTGCATTGGATTTTGTTCTTTTTCTTCTTCTTTAACACCCTTTTCACCCTCAGCAAAACATCTATCATCATGTCTTTCGCTTTCTTCTCCGTCTTCGTTGTTTGGAGAACGATCATGATTATCAACAAGCACCCGGTCAGAGCGCTTATCTTCTTTGCCCTCATGATAGCGGGAGCAGGGGCGTTCCTTATCATCGCTCTCACTCCAATTGAAGAAGACTCCTTCATGAGGTTGCCTCACACCTTCTTTGAGTATTTGATTGATGATTTACCAAGCCTCAACGGACATTCCTTCAGCACGAGAATCAATTGCTTCAACCAGGCAAAGGAATCTTTGTCGACAAATGACATAACCGCTTTCTTCGGTTTCGGTTACATGAACTGGCAACACGGACTGTATGCATACTTCGGTGGTGGATACGTTCCGATGGACGTCGCCTTCGCGGTCGACCTCCTTCAGTTTGGTGTCCCTGGTTTTGTCTTCTCTGCCGCATTATGGGCATACGCCTTCTTCAATGACGGACTCCTATACAAACATAAATCCGCGTTCGCAGGCGTCACCCTTTTGACCTTGGTCGTCTTGCTTGCAAGAACGGTCACAGAAGCAGGGGATTTCACTTTCCCTAACCTTACCGGCGTTGTCTATTACCTGATGGTGCTTTGTCCGATGCTCACTGAACTTGGTTTGCATAAAAACGAGAAAGCGCCTGTAGTTGAGGCTTAACATTTTCCTTGCTCTTAGAGCAAAGGTGTTGGAAATAGGCCCTTTAGGCCCTATAATCTATCCGTTATCCAAAGGAAGGATTTTAAAATGGTCAAATTAGTCTTAATCAGACACGGACAGTCCGAATGGAACCTTGAAAACAAGTTCACCGGATGGACCGATGTTGAATTATCCCCAAACGGCGAAAAAGAAGCCACCGAAGCCGGCAAACTTCTCAAAGAGAAAGGCTACAGCTTCGACATGGCCTTCAGCAGCGTTCTCAAGAGAGCCAACCACACCATGGATCGCGTTCTCAAGGAACTTGGTGAAGAAGGCATCGAGAAGCACTACACCTGGCGCCTCAATGAGCGTCACTATGGTGCTCTCCAAGGCCTCAACAAAGCCGAATCCGCTCAGAAATGGGGCGATGAACAAGTCCACATCTGGCGTAGAAGCGCCGATGTTCCACCGCTCGTCCTCGAGAAGAGCGATGAGAGATGGCCAGGCAACCAGAAGACCTATCAGGATCTCATTGCCAAAGGCGAGATGACAATCGAAGATTGCCCACTCACCGAATGCTTAATCGACACCGCCAACCGTGTTAAGCCATACTTCGATAAGGAAATCGCTCCAGCCATCAAAGCTGGCCGCAAAGTTCTTATCGCCGCCCACGGCAACAGCTTAAGAGCTCTTGTCATGGAACTTGAGCACCTCACCCCAGCTCAGATCATCTCCGTTGAGATCCCAACCGGCAAACCACTCGTCTACGAACTCGATGAGAAGACCTTAGCCGTTCTCAACAAGTACTATCTCTAATCGATAGAACAAAAACAGGGAGCCGTAATTGGCTCCCTTTTCTTTTGTCTTTCTTTAGAAAGGATGATCGATATTGATCTTATAGACGTATTGATGACCCTTCTTCTCGAATTCGTTTTTGATATCTTCGATGATCGTGGCTTGCTCTTTCTTATCGCGCGTTAATACAAGGATATCGAAGCGAAGCGTTTTGGCTTTGGTGCCTCTCACGATTCTGACGTCATGGCAATTGCCTTCTGGGTCATGTTTTTTAACGATTGAATTGATGGTTTCCCTGGCCTCATTGATTTCAGGGTCATCAAGGTCGACTGGGTCAACGTGGATGTTCGCTTCAACCTTGAGCTCGGCTCTGAGTCTTTCCTCAATTGTGTCAGCGGCGTCATGCGCTCGATCAAGAGAGAAGGAATTAGGAATTTCGATATGGAAGGAGACGAATCTCTTGGTTGGTCCGTATGAGTGGCAAATCATATCGTGAACACCAAGGATATCTTTGTTTGAGTTAACGATTTCCATGATTTTGGCGACAAGTTCCTCATCATTGGCTTCGCCAATAAGAGGGGAGAATGATTCAAGGAGTGAACGGAGGCCGCTGATAAAGACGAAGACGGCGACCGCCATACCGAAGTAACCATCAAGGAAGCTCCAGCCAAACGCCCAAGTAAGAAGAGCGCAGACAAGAACGACGCCGGTGACAAGGCAGTCTAGCAACGAGTCGAGAGCGGTGGCCTTAAGAGCAGGGGAATTGATGATCTTTCCGATTGAGCGGTTGACGTGGGACTGAATGAATTTGATGACGATAGCGACAGCAAGGATGATGACGCTTAAGACATCGTAGTCAGCGGTTCCTAGTCCAATGACTTTCTCTAAGCCGCTCTTGAAGATCTCGACCGCAACGACGACGACAAAGAAGCTGACGACCATGCTGGCGATATACTCAACCCTTTCATGGCCGAATGGGTGTTCTTTGTCACCTGGCTTAGCGGCGATTTTGAAGCTTACTAGAGTAACGATGCTGGTGAATGCGTCTGAAGTGTTATTGATAGCGTCCGCGATAAGAGCGATTGGGAAGAAGGTCCAACCGGAATTGGCGGCGATGATTAAAGCAGCGACGAGTTTGACGCAGACGAGAACAATGTTTGAGAAAATACCAAAACAAGCCGCTAAGACGCCATGGTCTTTGCGCACCAACTCATCGTTGACGTTTTGATAATTCTTTATGAATAGCTTTCTTAATAAAGTGATCATAAATGACAAGGAGTAGTTTAATCCTTAGAGATTAAAAGTCAAATTATAATAATCTAGTAATTAAAACTAAATGTACTTGACAAAGAAACTAGTTGTACTAATATTGTGGTCATGAGCCCACTTAAAACAGAACTGCCAAAATACACTCTCGCTCAAGAGCTCTCAAACTCCATTACTCATGGATTGGGGACGGTTTTGACGTTGATTTTTGGTCCTTTCCTCATTTTGAAGGCGGTCAATAGCGGCAACGTTTGGGCTATCGTTTCCTGTTCGATTTTCATTCTTTCTTTACTCCTTTGCTATACGACTTCTTGCGTCTATCACGCCCTAGGAAGGAACAATGGCAAACGTGTTTTGAGGGTCTTGGACCACAACATGATCTATGTCCTCATCGCCGGAACATATGCTCCTTATTGCTTGATAAGCATCATGTCCGTGAGCCCAATGTGGGCCTGGATCATCTATGGCAGCTGCCTCGCTTTAGGCGCGGTTGGCATTTCCCTCAACTCGGTTAACCTCAAGAAATTCAGAATCTTCTGCATGATCGACTACATCTGCATGGGTTGGATCATCGTCATTTCCTTCTGG
>JAFZUD010000074.1 GCA_017618495.1 Bacilli bacterium
CAATTTTTGACAGTGTATCAAATAGTACGAATATATTCGTTGGCAAGCCATTTTCTCGTTTCTAAAAATTCTTTTGACAGTGTGATCAGTCAATTTTTCGAGTGAATCACTTCCTCTTACATTGACGAATAAAAATGTGGAAAACTTAAAGGGCAAAAAATGCGATGGGAATTGATTAATTTTGAGGTCTCTTTCACTATTAAATTCGTGTATCAAAAAACTACTAATTTTTAGAGCGTTTTGATACATCTTGAAGCACTATTTTGCTATAGCGTGCACGCGGGTAACCTATTTTATATTGGTCTATTTAATTTTTGATAGAGTGCGCTATCATAAAATCAACAATTGTTTCGGAGGAACAATAAATATGGGAGAGAAACAACCAAAGAAGAAGGGTGCTTTTAAGAGATTCTTTGAAGAATTTAAGGCATTCCTTAACAAAGGCAACGCTTTCATGCTTGCCGTTGGCGTCGTTATCGGCGGCGCGTTCAACGCTATCGTCACCTCGCTCGTCAACATCTTGATGAGCTTAGCGACCTGGGCAGTTCCAGGAGGTCTTAAAGGACTTGTCACCGTCCTTCCAGCCGTCACTGATGCTCAAAAAGGCGCAGCTTTCCTTCAGAATGGACAGACCGTCAACCTCCAGTCCTTCACTATGGATGAGGTTAATGCTCGCGTTATCGAATTTGCTGCCGCTCAGGAAAGAGTTGGCTTAAAAGTCGACGATGCTGATTTCATCCAGTGGAAGAACTCGCTTCTTGGTCTTTATGAACAGCATGGCACAACTTTCACCTACAAGATGTCCGCCATCATCGATTGGGGCGCTTTCATCAATGCAGTTATCGCCTTTATCATCATCGGTCTCACTTTGTTCATCATCGTCAAAGTCATGAACAAGATCGAAGAAAAGAAAGCCGCTGCCAGAGCCGCTGCTCTTGAGAAATACTACGAGAAACACCCAGAAGAGAGACCTGTCCCACCAGAGGAAGGCACTCCAGAGCCAACCGAAGCTGATCTCCTTAAAGAGATTCTTTGCGAATTAAAGAAAGCCAACGAAGGCAAAAAGAAACCGGCAAAAGAAGCCGAATAATCGCAACAAAAATTAAAAAAGAGGCAGCAAAACCTGCCTCTTTTCTTTTTTTGATGTGTTATTTAAGGGTGTCTACGATGTGCTTTGCGTATACACCTGCGATGTTCTTTCCGGTGATCCTCTCAATCTCCTGCAAAAAGGCGTTGGAGTTAACTTCACAAAGGACTGGATTGCCTTCCTCATCATCAAGAAGATCAACACCACAGTAATCTAGGTTCAATATCTTCGCCGCTTTCTCGGCCGTTTCGGCAAAGGAGGCTGGAAGCTCAATCGCTTCGCCATGTCCGCCCTGGGCAACGTTACTTCTGAAGTCACCGTTGTCATTGGATCTCTTCATCGAGGCGACAACCTTGCCATTGATCACGATGATTCTGAAATCGTGGCCTTTGCTCGATTCAATAAACTGCTGATATAAGTGGGCGCTGAACTTATGCTCTTTTTCGAAAGACGCGAGTTCATCGTAATTTTTGATTAAATAGACTTCCTTACCGAGGCTTCCGAAATTATCTTTAGCTACGATTGGGAAGGACAACTCTTTGGCAACATCTTTGATAAAGGCCTCATCATCGATTCCGGCGTAGTTAAGCGGTGCCGAGATTGTTTTTGGCATCTTTATTCCGCTATTGGATAAGGTGATGTAGGTGAGCATCTTGTCGTCGCAAAGCCTAATTGCTTCTGCGCTGTCGAAAAGCTTGACCCCGGCTTTCGCTAACATCTCAGAGACATATAAATCCTTATCTAGATATAAAACGAAGTCATATTTCTCCATTTCCTTGGTGAAAAGATCGCCGCCAGAGGTGATATAGGAGAGGGTTTCAGCATTTGTTTTGCAATCGAGAGCAACGCCTAAAGAACCAAGCTCTTCCTTCATCCTTTTATAGAAGTGAAGAGAGGCAGGGGTTTGGATATAAGCGTTCAGAATCGCTAAGCCGGTCTTTAACATCTCAACAATTTTATGATAACTATCAAAATATTCAATACATTAGCAAAAATGACAGTATAATGACAAAGAGGTAATTATTATGAACGACATTAAGCCAATCACATTACTACGAAATACGGATAAGTTAAGGAAAGAATTAGAGGAGAACGAAGGTAGGATTATTATCACCAAGAATGGTCAAAAAGACTTCGTCATCCTTTCTGATGAGGCTCACCAAAAGCTCCTAAATGAAGGGGGTTCTGCAAAAGAAAAGTCAAGATTTGCAAGGATTTCTGACAAAAATGAGCTTTCCGATCCTCTTGGCTTCGTTAAGGTTGCAGCCCAATCAATCGAAGTGGAGATCGCTGGTGTCACTCACAACAAAGAAGAAATAATCAAGGCTGTGAG
>JAFZUD010000075.1 GCA_017618495.1 Bacilli bacterium
CATTCGTATCAACCAGCACCCTCATCTTCGTTCATCCCTTTCTCTGAGATATGACTCATAATCAAAGTATTCGTATTTTCCCATTAGCGAAAGGAAAGAAGATGTATCTTTTTCTCTTGGAGAAGGCGATGTTAAAACGGTAACAATTTTACCGTTCTTTTTGACTATAACGTCTTCTTCTTTGGACAAATCTATATATTTGCCTCAGTTCTGTTTTAGCTCTGTTGCGGTGATTATACACATAAGGAATCCTCCTCTAGAACAATTATAAAGGAAATCGTACGAAAAGAGAACATAATCGTACGATAATACAAACAAAGAATTCAAGCTGTTTTTCGTCTTTGATACCGCTTTCAAAAAGAAAACGGGTCTCTCCCATGTGATAATATTTCCAGATATGGAAAACACTTTCGAAACGCTTCTCCAAAATCGAGGGGCTTTTTGCAGCGTTTTTTGTGGCTAAGGGGGGAATAAAGAATGCTTGAGAAATACATCAAAGCCGCTCTCAAAGAGACTGAATGCGACGTCCTTCTCAAAAACGGCTCATACGTCAATCTCTTTGACGGAGAGGTCGAAGAAGGGGATATCGCCATCAAGGATGACCGCATCGTCGGCATCGGCAAAGGCTACAAAGGCAAAGCGGAATATGACATCAGCGGTATGACCGTCATCCCAGGCCTCATCGATGGCCACGTCCACATCGAATCGTCCCAAAGCACCCCAGAGGAATTCGCCGCGATGATCTTCCCACACGGTACAACAACCATCATCGCCGATCCTCATGAGCTTGCTAACGTCCTTGGCATGAACGGCATCCATTATGTCGTCGAAGCCGCTAAGAACGTCCCTCTCGACATCAAAGTCCAGCTCTCTAGCTGCGTCCCAGCCACCCCATTTGAAACAAGCGGCGCCATCCTTGATGGACAAGACATCGCCGACAATATCACCGATAAAGACATCAACGGCCTTGGTGAATTCATGGCCTACCCTTCCGTCATCGGATGCGATCCAGATACTCTTAAGAAACTCGAAGCCACTCACGAAGCCGACAAAGTCATCGACGGCCACGCTCCTCTTCTCCAGGGCGACCAGCTCAATGGCTATCTTTGCGGCGGCATCATGACCGATCACGAATCAATCACCATCGATGAGATGAAAGAGAAGATCTCCAAAGGCGTTTACACCCATCTCAGAGTTGGCTCCTACACAAGAAGCATGGACCTCGTCAAAGCCATCACCCCATGGAACTATCGCCGCGTCATCCTTTGCACCGACGATAAGCACGCCGCCGAGATCAAGAAGAACGGCCACCTCGATGACGCTCTCAGAAGAGTCGTCAAAGCCGGCCTTGACCCGATCACCGCCATCGCGATCGGCACCCTTAACAACGCTGAATGCTACCGCCTCCGTTATAGAGGCGCCATCGCACCTTTCTATTTCGCTGACCTCGTCGTCATGGATAACCTCAAAGACTTCAACGCCAAGATGGTCTTCAAGGATGGCAAGCTCGTCGCCAAAGATGGCAAACCTCTCTTTGACACCAGCAAGAGATATCTCCCAGACTTCGTCAAGAACACCGTCCATGTGAAGGATTTCACCGCCGACGACTTCAAGATCGAAATCAAATCCAAGAAAGCCCGCATCATGACCACCGAATCTAGCGGAGTCATGACAGGGGAGGCCATCATGGAAGTCGCTTCCAAAGATGGCGATGTCGTTTTAGAAGGAACCGACCTCCTTAAGATGATAGTCGTCGAAAGGCATAAGATGACCGGAAACATCGGCAAAGCCCTCATCAAAGGCTATGGCTTCAAAGGCGGCGCGATGGGCATCTCCGTCGCTCACGACTCCCATAACATCATTCTCCTTGGTGATGACAACGAATCCCTCTTAAAAGCCACCAATGAGCTTAGAAGAATCGGTGGAGGCATGGTCATCGTCGACAAAAAGAACGGCACCGTCGAATCTGTTCAGCTTGATATCGCCGGCTTAATGTCGAGCAAACCAAGCGAGGTCGTCCAAGAAGAGAGCCAGAAACTTATCGACAAAGCCTACTCAATGGGCGTCGATAGGAACAAAGAAGCCTTCTTCTCGCTTACCTTCCTCTCTCTTGCCGTCATCCCTCATCTCCGCTTGGTCGACAAAGGCTTATTCGACGTCTTCAAGTTCGACTTCGTCCCTCTCGAGGCGGAATAAACCCATAAAAAACAAAGGCCTAAGAACTTCTTAGGCTTTTTTTGTGCGTGTCGCTTGTAAGGAAAAAGGAAATCGTACAATAATTATTTAGATGGTTTTCCTAGAGAATAGCGAAATTCGCAACCATATGACTCTTGAGGCGGTCATGTCTTTGCCAAAGGCGCCTTTGATTTCAAAAGGCAAACAAGGCAAGAAGAATGAGGATCGCCTTGATTTTATTTATGCTTTGGGAAACCAAGGCGTCATCCTTAGAAGAGCCGCTTTCCCAAGCAACTTCGATCCAAAGAAATCCTGCCCTTCCTTCGAAGATAGAGAATACCTTGAGAATCTCAATATCTTCGGCGCCTACTATCTTTCCTCAAAGACCGATAGCAGCATCCTCGATGCCGGCTTAGCCAATAAGAACATCCAGAGAGTCATCGACGCTCTTAAGAAAGAAGCCTTCGCCCTCATTAAGAAAGAGGGAGAAGACGAAGTGAGGCACTATGCCTTCGTCGAAAGAAAACTTATGGACACTCCTTTAGTGAGGAACGCTTTCGAAATCGCCCTCGAAGCCCATAAGAATGAGACCGATGCCTCTGGCATGTGCTACATGTATCACATCATCAGGGTCGCTTTAGCCTGCGTCACCGAATATGAGATCGTCACCGCGCTTCTCCATGACGCGATCGAAGGACACGATGGCAGATATAGGGTTGAGAAGCTTTCCATCTATGGCTTCCCGCGTGAAGTCTTGGGCGCTCTCCTTCATCTCGACCATGACCGCATCACCCCATATATCGCCTATACCTACGAAGCCGCCCGCAATGAGATCGCTAGAGCGGTCAAGCATGCTGAGCTACTTGATAACCTCGATGAATCGAGGAACCATGGAAAACACCGCAAGAGAGCCCTTTATTACTTCAAAGCCCTCTCCCTCATTGAGAAATACCCGTATTTTGACGATACCTCGACCCTTTATCTTTACGACCTAAGGAACAATTGCTTCCTTAAGAAGACCAAAGAAGGTCACTTCATCCTTCAGGAAGGCACCTTCAAGCCTTGCCGCTACAAAGTCGATTATGAGGATGTGGTGGATGTCTCCTTCTATTCCGACGACGAATCGGTCTTATCGGATAACATGCCATTCTTCGAGGATGGCGTCCTCCAGCTTGAATAAACACTGATGATTAATGAGCACTCGGTTGAGTGCTTTTTTATGAGTTGATGTATTGACAATGACAACACATTATGTTGCAATATGCGTACATAGAGGAGGAAGACACAATGGCCAACATCAACATTAGAATCGACAGCGAAATAAAAAAGAATGCCGAAGCCGTTTTCTCCAACATAGGAATCACCCCGACAGCCGCCATCAATTTGTTTTATAAACAGGTTATTAGGACTAAAAGCATCCCTTTTGAACTTAAGGCAGATATTCCAAATCAGAAAACCATCATAGCACTCGATGAAGTAGAAGAGATGGAAAAGAATCCTGAGAAGTATAAAGGGTATTCCACCGTCGATAGCTTAATGGAGGATCTTCTATAGTGGTTTATACCATTAAGAAAACGAGCCAGTTTAAGCAGGATTTCAAACTTTGCGTTAAAAGAGGCCTTGATATAAACGAATTCACAACGGTCTTGACGCTATTGGCAAACGGCTCGCCCCTCCCAGAGAGATACAAAGACCACCCATTGCAACCATCTAAAGATTTCAAGAATTGCCGTGAACTTCATATAGAACCCGATTGGTTGCTTGTCTACAAATACTCCAACGATAACTTAATACTCTATTTAGTTAGGACGGGATCTCATTCAGACTTGTTTAGGTGAACGATCAGCAAAAAGAAAAGGCTAGTCCGTAAAGGTGCTAGCCTTTTTAATTTTCCTAGCAAATCGGCAATTATTTGCCTTGCCACTTCCAGTTGGCGACTTCTGGAAGATCAAGACCATACTCGTGGATGTATTGCTTATGCTCAACGAGTTTGTCGCTCATCTTCTGGTAGAGGTATGCGCCGCGGTTGCCGAGGTTTGGTAACTTAAGGAGCATCGACTGAACGAGGTGGAAACGATCGACTTCATTCTGGACGAGGACGTCGAATGGAGTGGTAATGGTTCCTTCTTCGTGGTAGCCATGGACGTGGATGTTATGGTTGTGACGGCGATAGGTGAGCTCATGGATGAGGGTTGGATAGCCGTGGAAGTTGAAGATGACAGGTTTGTCTTTGGTGAAGAGCATATCGAACTGATCATCGCTAAGGCCGTGCTTATGGAGTGATTTTGGCTGAAGTCTGAATAAGTCGACGACGTTGATGAAACGGATCTTAACGTCTGGGAGTTCCTTATGCATGATGTCAGCGGCGGCAAGGGCCTCAAGGGTTGGGGTTTCGCCAGCGCAGGCTAAGACGATGTCTGGTTCCTGGCCTTGGTCATTGGAAGCCCAATCCCAGATGGAGATGCCCTGAGTGCAGTGCTTGACGGCTTCTTCCATGGAAAGCCACTGTGGACGTGGATGCTTGGAAGCGATGATGACGTTGACGTAGTTCTTACTGCGTAAGCAATGGTCCATAGTGCTAAGCAAGCAGTTGGCATCCGGTGGGAGATATAAGCGGACGACGTCGGCTTTCTTATTGGCGATATGATCCATGAAGCCTGGGTCTTGGTGGGTGAATCCGTTATGGTCTTGCTGCCAGACAGTGGAAGCAAGGATGAGGTTCAAGGAAGCGATTTCCTCTCTCCAAGGAAGCTGGTTGCAGACCTTGAGCCACTTAGCGTGCTGGGCGACCATGGAGTCGATGATACGGGCGAAAGCCTCATAGGAAGCGAAGAAACCATGACGTCCGGTGAGGAGATAGCCTTCGAGCCAGCCTTCGCAAAGGTGCTCTGAGAGCATGGAGTCGATGACGCGGCCATCGGCGGCTAAGAATTCATCTGTTGGGAGGGTTTCGGCATCCCATTGACGGTCGGTGACTTCGAAGATGTGGTTAAGACGGTTGGAAAGGGTCTCGTCTGGTCCGAAGACACGGAAGTTTCTGGCGTCTTTGTTCAAAGTGATGATGTCACGGACGAAGGAGCCAAGCTCGATCATGTCCTGACCTTCTTTGGCGCCGTGCTCTTTGACCTTGATGCCGTACTTACGGAAGTCAGGCATACGGAGGTCGCGGAGAAGGAGACCGCCATTGGCGTGGAGGTTAGCGCCGATTCTGGCGTTGCCTTTTGGAGCGAGTTCGCGGATTTCTGGGAGGATATGTCCTTCGGAATCGAATAATTCCTCTGGCTTGTAGCTACGGAGCCACTCTTCAAGCTGAGCGAGTTCTCCGTCTTTGTCCATTGGGAGTGGGACTTGGTGGGCTCTGAAAGAGCCTTCGACCATCTTGCCATCGACGAATTTAGGACCGGTCCATCCTTTTGGGGTGCGGAGGACGATCATTGGCCAAATTGGTCTGGTTGGGTCGTTGTTCTCTCTGGCGTGCTTCTGAATGGCTTTGATCTTCTCGATGCATGCGTCAGTGGCTTCGGCCATGGCTTTATGCATCTTCATTGGATCGTCGCCTTCGACGAAGTATGGCTCCCAGCCCATGCCGCGGAGATAGCTGACTAACTCATCATGAGGGATGCGGCTAAGGACGGTTGGGTTGGAGATTTTGTAGCCGTTGAGGTGGAGGATTGGAAGAACCGCACCATCGGTGATTGGGTTGAGGAACTTGTTGCTCTGCCAAGAAGTGGCAAGAGGGCCGGTCTCAGCCTCGCCATCACCAACGATGACAGCGGCAATCAAATCTGGGTTATCGAAGATGGCGCCAAAGCCGTGGGCGATGGAATAGCCAAGCTCGCCGCCTTTGTTGATTGAACCAGGGGTCTCAGGAGCGCAGTGGCTTGGGACTCCTCCTGGGAATGAGAATTGTTTGAATAATTTTCTAAGACCATCTTCATCCTGGGAGATGTTTGGATAGATCTCGCTATAAGTGCCATCGATGTAGTCGTTGGCGATGAAGAAGTTGCCACCATGTCCTGGACCGCTCAAAAGGATAAGGTCGAGGTCATATTTCTTGATGGCTCTGTTCATGTGACAGAAAATGAAGTTCTGTCCAGGAACCGTGCCCCAGTGGCCGACGATTTTCTTCTTAACATCAGCCTCAGTCAATGGGCGTTTGAGTAATGGATTGTCCAACAGATAAAGTTGGGCAGCGGAAAGGTAATTGGCCGTACGCCAGAAAGCATTTAACTTCTTGAGATAGCTTTCGGTGATAGGTCCCTTTTCTTCGATTTGTTTTTCTGACATATCTTTACTCCTGCAAGCGCGGTACTCACCGCGTCGTATATTTTACGCGCCAATACGCACGAAGTAAAACGACATGCTTGTCGATAAACTGGTTACAAATTAAGTTTATAGGTAAACCTATAATGATTTGGGTTAGGCTCTTGTGTCCATGAAGAGCTTTTTTCGTTTTTCGAGTTCAGTCAGGACGATTTCGTATTCTTCTTTTTCAAGTTCCTCAGGATCTTCATCAATCAAGACCGGGGTCTTAAATTTTGTCTTGTCGTCATACTTCGACCATTCGGCATCGTTATAAAGGTTCGCCATGTCGACGATCTCCATGGCTTTTTTGTCGGTCCGTGCATACACCGTCAAAGTCGCGCCGAATTTCTTGCTAAAGAAAAGGTACTTGTTTATCAGGTGTTTCTTGGATTTTTTGTCCATGGTCTAAAAAACCGCTAAGGATTTGCGGGGGATTTTATTTGATGAATGGAGCGAAGGAAAGGCCCAAATTGACGTTGCTAAGAACGACGAAGGCGACGTAAGAGGCAACAAGGACGGTTCCAAGCGCATAGAAGATGATTCTGTTCTGGATCTTGTTTCCGTCGACACCCTTGATAAGAAGGATGAGGCCGATAAGCAAAGTGATGAATTCAATCGCGCCAAAGACGATCATCATGAAGGCGCTCTGGTCGAAGAAGTAGACGTTGGTCTTGCAACCAAATGAGAGGGCATCGGAGAAAGTGAGGATGAGGAAGTTGAAGATGCAGCTTCCGATGAGGTCGCTATAAGCGGCTTGGAAATTCCTCTTTCTGGCGAGGTTGATGGTGGAGGTGAGCTCTGGCAGAGAGGTGGCAACACCAAGGAAGAGCGCGCCGCCAAAGGATGCGCCAAGGCTATATTTCACGCTGATAGCGTCGGTGAGATAGGTAAGGAAGATTGAAGCGCCAACAAGGATGACAGCAAAGACGACGAAGAGAACGACCGCGGTTTTGAGGGTGATTTTGCTTTCTTTCTCCTCTTCTTCCTCGGCCTCTTCGATCTTTGGAGTCTTGATGATCGAGATGACGTAGACGACGATGATGAGGATGCTCATTGGGTTGAAGTAGCCAAGGATCCATCCATTAGGAACGAAGATAAGACCAGCAATGGTGGTCAAAACATAGAGAGCGCCGCTGAAGGCCATGCTCACGAGGAAGTATTTTGAGACCTTCTTCTCGACCATCTTCTTAAAGAAGATGAAGAAGATGAGGGCGAAGATCATCATATTGAAGAGGTTGCTTCCAAGGACGTTGCCAAGGACGTAGTTGTTGTCCTTGACGAAAACGGTCGCCGTCAAAGACGAGAAGAGCTCTGGGAGAGAGGTGACCGCAGCAAGAAGGACGCCACCGAGGAAAGCTCCTGAGATGTTGCTCTTTTTGTCGATGATGTTGAGGAAATCGCTTAACTTAAGCGAAACAAATACTACGATCGCAGCTGTAACGACGTAGAGAAGAATAAGTGGG
>JAFZUD010000076.1 GCA_017618495.1 Bacilli bacterium
CCTTCTCCGTGACGTCACCAAGATCTTCATGGCCTGCTTAGAAGAAGGCCTCAATAACAACGACACCTTCGACACCATCAAAGAAGGCTGCCATGAACGTTGTTCCCGCGCTATCAGGAGAATGACGGGCAAAGAACCTCTCCTCATCCCAGTAATCGTCGAAATCTAACCTTTCATGAAAGAAAAACACAGCTTTAGCAAAAAGAATATTCTCCAAGCCATCGGAGTGATGGTTTTCCTTCTTAGCGTCATCTTCTTTTTGGCGCCTTTCACTAAGCTCTTCCCGATCACATTTGGGATGGTTTATCTTTTTGGCTATGCTTTCTATTACTATTCCCTCGTCTTGTTCGCAGCCGTTGGACTTACCCTTGCCATCAAAGGAAGATTAGGCGCGGTCCTAGGTTGGAATTTCTATCTTGGCGCCTTCCTATTCTGGATCGGCTTTGGTTTCCTTATGGGTTTCATCGCCGCCGGCACCGGAGCGCTTGATAACCTTAACCCAATCTTCGAAGAGGTTTGGAATAACCAAGACGCCATCCTCATTGGCGACGCTAGACTCGCTAGCGGCATCCTCTTCGGAAGCATCACAAACGCCTTCAAAGGCGGCCTCGATTTCATGCCGCTGCTTCTTGCCGTCCTCTTCCTTTGCGGCGGTGCGATCGTCATGTTCTGGAGACCTCTCTTCGTCCTCATTGGCGTTATCTCTAGAAAGATCGGCCAGGTTAACGCAAAGAGAAAGAGCCAGAAAGAAATCGAAAGGCAAAGAGCAGAGGCTCTTGCCCGCTTCGAAGAAGAGAAAGCCACCATGGCGTCTAATGAATCACCCTTTGGTGGAGAGAATCCAAACGCTTCCCCGTTTGGCGCTCCACAGTTGACCTTCACCCCTGAGCAAAAACCAATCTTCGTTGAAGAAGAGAAGAAAGAACCGACCCCGGCTCCTAGCGCGCCTCTCCCATCGAGAGCGGCCGATTACCATAGCCGTCCAGTTAGCCAATACCCAAGCGCGCAAGAAGTGGAGACTACCTACGAAAGGCCAAATTCTTTCTCGCCAAACAACATGTCCAGAAGCGGTCTAAGGACTGCCGTTTTCTCTTTTGATTCAAGCATCCCTGAAACCGCCAAACCAAAACCTGCCGCAATAACCCCAGAACCTAAAAAAGAGCCTGCAAAACCTGTCTCTTTTGCCGTTCCTAATGAGGTTAAAGAGCCTCTTGAGGAAGAGGTTGCCCCGGCCTACGATGATCCAATCATCCCTGAGCCAGCCCCAGTTTACGAAGAGCCTGCTCCAGCGGAGGAACCAATTCCAGCCTATGAAGCCCCGGAAGAGCCAGAGGTTTCTAGCGATTCCTATGAGCCAGAGCCAATCATCTACGGCTCCGTTCAAGAAGAAGCCCCAGCGAATGAGAATTACCCGCCTTATTACGAGAGCGAGCCAGAACCTGAGCCTATTCCTGCTCCAGTCATCACCCCAGTGAGAGAACCAGAGCCAGAACCTGACCCA
>JAFZUD010000077.1 GCA_017618495.1 Bacilli bacterium
ATCTGCTAGATCGTTATCGCCAACGATTTGATAGGAGACGTGCTTGAGGAGGCGGCAGTACTGCTCATAGACCTCTTTGACAGCCCATTCTTCCTTTCGGTAGAACGCTTTGAATAAATGCCTGTTCATTTTTTCCCTTCACCAATAATACTGAAAAACGTGCAAAAACGTTCGCAGAAAAAGAAAAAAGCTCTTTCCGAGCTCTTCGATTTGAGGATTCTTTTTCTGGTGTATTCCTCTTGCACCCATCATCCATTTGGGATTTCTTTTTCTGGTGCGGTCCCTCGCACCCATCTTTGGTTTTCGCCACCTATATTATACATTACATTTAGGCGTTTGCAATTGACCAAAAACGCGTTACAAATCACTAAAAACAATCGGTATTGTCAGCTTTCCTGAATATATCGTATTTTTATTCTGGCTCATTCTGTCCTGTTGTCGAAAAAAAGAAAAAGGACTGACTTTCATCAATCCTGGTTTTCATTTGGTGACCTGTACGGGATTCGAACCCATGAATGCATGCGTGAAAGGCATGTGAGTTAAGCCGCTTCTCCAACAGGCCACAAATGGCGCTCGCTATAGGGCTCGAACCTACAACACCCTGGTTAACAGCCAGGTGCTCTGCCATTGAGCTAAGCGAGCGTCATAAGCGCTGAAAGGCGCACGGATAATAATAATGAGAGAAAGTCGTTTTTGCAACTAGAGAATTACGATTTCCCGCCTAATTCCTTATAATCATTGGTATGGATACCAAACTAGAGGAGATCAAGGCTCTCATTAAGGATTCGAAACGTATCGTCTTCTTAGGCGGAGCAGGGGTCTCGACCGCTTCAGGAATTCCTGATTTTCGTTCCCCAGCTGGCTTATATAAGATCCATTCCGAGTATGGCGTCTCTTATGAGACGATGCTTTCGCACACCTACTTCGAGTACCATACGGAAACCTTCTATGACTTCTATTGGAAGACGATGGTGGCCAAGAACGCGAAGCCAAACAAAGCCCACATCGCTTTGGCGAATTACGAGAAAGCCGGGCACCATATCGCCATCATCACCCAGAACATCGATGGCCTCCATCAGGAAGCGGGCTCAAAGAGAGTCTACGAAGTCCATGGTTCAACCAAACGCTATAACTGCGTCGACTGTGGCCGCCACTATGACATCGAGGACATCCCTAACATCGGCATCCCTCATTGCCCTGAATGCGGGGGAATCATCAAACCTGATGTCGTCTTGTATGAAGAACCTTTGAATGAAGACGTGGTGGAATCCGCTCTCACTGAGCTTAGATTCGCTAACTTCCTCATCGTCGGAGGCACGTCCCTCAATGTCTATCCTGCTGCTGGAATGATCGACTATTTCCAAGGCGGCCACACTCTCTTAATCAACAAAGAGCCGACCCCACGTGACTCATTCTTCGAATATGTGATCCATGACGACATCGGCAAAGTCCTTGAGGAGCTTCTTTCATGAGCCATCCTTTCAAACATCTCAAAACCATCTTGAAACACCGCCATCAAGTAATTAGAAACGGCTGGCATCTTGGCATCTTTTGGCATTGCCTTGGCCACGACCTTAGCAAATTCGGAAGAACCGAGTTCAAAGTGGGCTCAACCTACTATGTAGGGACCCATTCCCCAATCTACGAAGAACGTCTCCGTAGTGGCTATTACTCAAGCGCTTGCCAACATCACACCAGAAGGAACAAACACCACTGGGAATACTGGACGGACTTCTTCAAAGGCAGGATCATCGCCAAAAACATGCCGTATAAATACGCTCTCGAATATGTCGCGGATACTTTAAGCGCCTCAAAGACCTACGATCCCAAAAACTTCAAAGGCAGCACGACCTTAGAGTATTTCAA
>JAFZUD010000078.1 GCA_017618495.1 Bacilli bacterium
CTGGGGTCTTGGCCTCTTCTTGTTCGTTCATATGGGAAGATTATATCTTCGTTTGTTTCTTTTGCCTAGTAACCATGGGTAGCAAAAACCCTAGCAAAAACGCAAAAATCCCATGCAAAACCCACCTATTTTTTCTTTTCTTTGCAGTTTAGTCATCACTAGTTTAAGATTTCCTCAACGTGTTGCTCCTCTTGCTCCACGTATAAAAAACAGGGAGGGTCAGAAATGGCTCATAATGAATCGAAACCTTCGGGCGGATTCTTCTCCGTCCGCATGATAGCCGAGAACTCTATCATCGCCGCTCTCTATGTGGTACTTACTTTACTAGTTCCCGCACTCTCTTACGATTACATGCAGTGCCGCTTCTCAGAAGCGCTTGTCTTGCTTGTTTTCTGGAGACCTGACATCACGATTGGTCTTACGATTGGATGCTTGATTTCAAATGTCATCGGAGCGTCATTAGGACTCAATGTTTGGATCGATGTCTTGCTTGGCACTTTAGCAACTTTAATATCTTGCTTATTAATTTCCTTCTTCTCAAAGAGACTTTACATTGGCTGGATCTGGCCGGTTATCTTTAACGGCTTCATTGTCGGAAGCGAGCTTTATTGGCTTGGTTATCTAGGCGACCTACCTATTTGGGCAGGCTGGCTTTGGGTTGCCCTTGGTGAGACGATTGCCATGGCTGCTGGCTACGCTTTATGGGTCGGTTTGGCTCATACCAAGGTCTTCAATACGGCCTTTAGACCTCTCATCCATCAAGACGTTAAGTGGTAATAGGCATTTGCCTATTGTCCTTTGAGGAATTAGAATAGCCCCGTTAGTTATGTGCAAAGATTTTTGGTTAGAGATTAAACATATCGACAAGAACTGCGGAGCGAGATACGGAATCCTCCACACCCCGCACGGAGACGTAGAGCTTCCTATTTTCATGCCGGTTGGCACTAACGCGACCGTCAAAACCCTTTCCCCAGAGGAAATCAAGTCCCTGGGCGCGGGCATCATCCTCGCTAACACATACCATCTCCATCTTCGCCCAGGCGAGGACTTAGTCAAAAAGGCCGGCGGACTTCATAAGTTCATGAATTACGATGGCCCAATACTCACCGACAGCGGTGGATTCCAGGTTTTCTCTTTGCAAGAGACCCGCAAGATCACCGAAGGAGGCGTTGAGTTCAAAAACTACCTCAACGGTGACAAAGAATTCCTTTCCCCAGAGGACGTCATCCATATCGAAGAAGCCCTCGGACCAGATATCGCCATGTCATTCGACGAATGCATGCCATATCCTGTCGATCATAAGTACGCTGAGAAATCCACTTTAAGAACCCTTCGCTGGGCTGAAAGAGGACTCAAAGCCCACACAAGAGAAGACCAAGCTCTCTTTGGCATCGTCCAAGGAAGTGATTTCACTGACCTCAGAGAAATGTGCGCCAAAGAACTCGCCAAGATGCCTTTCGATGGATACTCCATCGGAGGAACCTCAATCGGTGAGCCAAAAGACGTCTGCTTCCACATGGTTGCCGACAGTGTTCGTTACCTCCCGCCAGAGAAACCGCGTTACCTCATGGGCGTTGGCTCAATCGACTACATCCTTGGCGGCATCGAACTTGGCGTCGATATGTTCGACTGTGTCCTTCCAACCCGTATCGCCAGACACGGCGCCCTCATGACCAGCAAAGGCAGAATCAACATCCGCCGCAACGAATACAAAGAGGATTTCACCCCTCTTGATCCAGAGTGCGATTGCTATACCTGCAAGAACTACACCAAAGCCTATCTCCGCCACCTCCATATCGCTAACGAAGAGTTCGGAAAGAGGCTCAACAGCATTCATAACATCCGCTTCCTCATCAAGATCGTTGAGGGAGCAAGGAAAGCCATCCAAGAGGACCGCTTCCTTGAATACAAGAAAGAGATCCTTGAGAAGTTCGGAGACGAAAGAGGCTTCTAAATGGACATCTCATTATTCGACTATAACCTTCCTGAAGAACTTATTGCCCAATCCCCGATGCAGCAGCGTGACGAATGCCGCTTGCTCGTCGTCGATAGGGAAAATAAGCGGTTTTTGCATAGGAAATTTCACGACATCATTGACTACATTGGTCCAAATGATGTCCTTGTGAGAAATAACACAAAGGTCATTCCAGCTAGACTCATTGGCACCAAAGAGGCGACCGGTGGAGCAGTGGAAGTCCTTCTTTTGAAACAGCTTGAAGGCGACGAGTGGGAGTGTCTTGTCGGCAACGCTCATAGCGTCCGTGAAGGCTCTATCTGCACCTTTGGAAACGGCGAACTCAAATGCGTCTGCACTGCCGTCAAACCTGAAGGCCTCAGGAACATGAAGTTCATCTATAAAGGCATCTTCTTAGAAGTCCTCGATATGCTTGGACAGATGCCTCTTCCTCCATACATCAAACAGATGTGCGCGAACAAAGACGATTACCAAACCGTCTATGCGAAGATCCCTGGAAGCGCAGCCGCTCCAACCGCGGGATTCCATTTCACCAACGAACTCTTTGATAAAATCAAAGCTAAAGGCGCCAAAGTCATCGATGTCACTTTGAACATCGGCTTAGGAACCTTCCGTCCAGTCAAAGTCACCGACACCAAAGACCACGTCATGCATAGTGAGGTCTTTGAGATCAGCGAAGAAGCGGCAGAGGAGCTCAACAAAGCCAAAGCCGAAGGAAAGAGAATCATCGCTGTCGGCACTACTTCAGTCAGAACCTTAGAAGCCAATTACCAGAAATACGGCAAATTCGTCGCGACCAGAGAAGCCACCTCGATATTTATCGAACCTGGCTACGAATATAAAGCGGTGGACGCTCTTATCACGAACTTTCACCTTCCAAAGAGCACCCTCGTCATGCTCGTCAGTGCTTTCATGGGAAGGAAGTTCACCCTCTCCGTCTATGAGGAAGCCGTCAAGGAAAGATATCGCTTCTTCTCCTTCGGAGACGCCATGTTCATATATGGCAAATACGACTATTCCAAAAACCTCGAGGATTAGAGATGAATATCAAGAAGCCTAATTATTACAACATCAGCCTTGAAGAGATCAAAAACCTCCATGGCGACAAGAAACCAAGGCTTCTTCTTCATGGTTGCTGCGGTCCTTGCTCATGCTGGCCTCTCCTTTTCCTTTGCCCTCACTTCGATGTGACCATCATGTTCAATAACAGCAACATCTATCCTGAGTCGGAATATAACAAAAGACTCGATGAGCTGAAAAGACTCCTTGAGTATGTCAAAAGAGATTTCGGGTTTGATGTTGGACTTGTTGTCACCCCATATGACAATGACGAATTCGATAAAGACCTCGCTCCACACAAGGACGAAAAAGAAGGTGGCCGCCGCTGCATGATCTGCTACCGAAAGAGAATGGGAGAAGCCTATGACTACGCAGAAGAAAATGGCTTTGACTACTTCACCAC
>JAFZUD010000079.1 GCA_017618495.1 Bacilli bacterium
ACACCTACGTCACCGACGGAAACCCAATCCCAACCTTCCAAGGCGAACCTGAAAGAGTGGCCGTCCCTAACGATATCGACGAATTCGCTGACGATATCTGGACTGGCTTAAACGAGAACAACAAGATCTCCCTCTACGTCAGATACGTTGACTTAGCTACCAAAGAAGTCACCACAAGACTTATCAATAAAAACAAATAAGGAGGTAAAGATGGAAGAAAGAAAAGGATACATTTCACCATTCTCGACCCGCTATGCCAGCGAGGAAATGCAGTATGTTTTCTCTAATGAGTTCAAGTTCCAGACTTGGAGAAAACTCTGGGTTTCTCTTGCCAAAAGCGAAAAGAAACTAGGCCTTGATATCACCGATGAGCAAATCGCTGAGCTCGAAGCCCATGTCACTGACATCAACTACGATGTCGCCGAAGAAAGGGAAAGAATCGTCAGGCATGATGTCATGTCTCACGTCTACGCCTATGGCCAGCAATGCCCGAAAGCGGCAGGCATCATCCATTTAGGCGCCACATCTTGCTATGTTGGCGATAACACCGACGTCATCATCCTTAGGGAAGCCAGCAAGATCATCCTTAAGAAAGCCGCTCAGGTCTTAAGCAACCTCAAAGCCTTTGCCCTCAAGCACAAAGACCTTCCTTGCCTTGCTTACACCCACCTCCAGCCAGCCCAGCTTACCACGGTCGGCAAGAGAGCCACATTATGGATGAATGAGCTTGTGATGGACGTCGAGAACCTCGTCTATCAGATGGACAACCTCAAGCTCCTTGGCCAAAAAGGCACCACGGGAACCCAAGCTTCTTTCATGGACCTTTTCGGTGGCGATGAAGCGAAAGTCAAAGAACTCGAGAAACTCATCGCAACCGATATGGGCTTTGAAGCCTGCGTCCCTGTCTCAGGACAAACCTATTCCCGCAAAGTTGATAGCTATTTCTTAAGCGTCCTTTCTGGATTTGCGCAATCCGCCTACAAATTCTCCAATGACCTCCGTATCCTCCAATCCTTCGAAGAGATTGAAGAACCATTCGAGAAGAATCAGATCGGCAGCTCCGCGATGCCATACAAACGCAACCCAATGAGAAGCGAAAGAATCTCTTCTCTTGCTAGATATGTCATCGTTGACGCGATCAACCCAGGTCTTACCGCTGGTACCCAATGGTTTGAAAGAACCCTTGATGACAGCGCCAATAAGCGTGTCTCCGTCGCTGAGGCTTTCTTAGCGGTGGACGCCATCCTCAACATCTACATCAACATCTCATCGAACCTCGTCGTCTATGAGAACGTCATCCGTCGCCGTGTCATGGAAAAGCTCCCATTCATGGCCACCGAGAACATCATGATGGAAGCCGTCAAACGCGGCGGCAACCGTCAAGAGCTCCACGAAGCGATCCGCGTCCACTCGCAAGCGGCCGCCTACGAAGTCAAGATGAACGGCAAGCCAAACGACCTCATCGACAGACTCGTCGCCGACCCGATGTTCAACCTCAAAAAGGAAGACATCGAAAAAGAGCTCGATCCTGCCAAATACACTGGCAGAGCCGCTTCCCAAGTCGTCGAATTCATCTCTGACTTCGTCGACCCACTTCTCAAGAAATACAAAGGTGAGGAAATCACCACAACTTTAAAAGTCTAAAAAGGAGAAAAACAATGAAAGAATTCGAACTCAAGTACGGTTGCAACCCAAATCAGAAGCCATCCAAGATCTATATGGCTAACGGAGAAGATCTCCCAATCGAGATCCTCAATGGCCGCCCAGGCTACATCAACTTCCTTGATGCCTTTAACTCTTATCAGCTCGTCAAAGAGCTCAAAGAAGCCCTTGGATACGTTGCCTGCGCTTCCTTCAAACACGTCTCCCCAACCAGCGCCGCCATCGGACTCCCTCTTGATGAGAAACTCAAGAAGGCCTGCTTCGTCGATGACGTCAAAGGCTTAGACGAATCACCAGTTGCCTGCGCTTACGCCAGAGCCAGAGGCACCGACAGAATGTGCTCATTCGGCGATTGGGTCGCCTTCAGCGATGAAGTTGACCTCACGACCGCTTTGATGGTCAAGCGCGAAGTCAGCGACGGCATCATCGCCCCAAGCTACTCCCCAGAAGCCCTCGAAGTCTTAAAAGCCAAGAGAAACGGCACCTATAACGTCGTCAAGATTGACCCAAGCTACGTCCCACAAGAGAAAGAAACCAAGCAGGTCTATGGCATCACCTTCGAGCAGGGCAGAAACAACTTCAAGATCAACCGCGAGCTTCTTTCCAACATCGTCACCAAGAACAAGAATCTCCCAGAAAGCGCGGTCCAGGATCTCATCATCGCTCTCATCACCCTCAAATACACCCAATCCAATTCCGTCTGCTACGCCTACAAAGGCCAGGCTATCGGCGTCGGTGCCGGTCAGCAATCGAGAATTCACTGCACCCGCTTAGCCGGAAGCAAGGCCGACACCTTCTTCCTCCGTCAGCATGACAAGGTCCTTAACCTCCCATTCCTCCCAACCATCAAGCGTCCAGACAGAGATAACGTCATCGATGGCTACATCAACCAAAACGAAGAAGATGTCTGCGCCGATGGAGTTTGGCAGAAATACTTCACCAAACAGCCAGAAAGATTCACCCGCGAAGAACAGAAAGCCTATCTTTCAACCATCACCGGCGTCTCTTTAGGCAGCGACGCTTTCTTCCCGTTCTTCGACAATATCGAAAGAGCCAAACGCTCCGGCGTCTGCTACATCGCTGAACCTGGCGGTTCCGTGAGAGATGACCTCGTCATCGAATGCGCTGACAAATACGATATGGTCATGGCCTTCACCGGAATGCGTTTATTCCATCACTAGTCTTAGGGATAACCGATGAAAGTCTTAGTCGTTGGAAGTGGTGGCAGAGAACACGCCATCATCAAAAAAATCAAAGAAAACAAAAACGTCGAAACCATTTATGCCTATCCAGGCAATGGTGGCATGAAGGATGACGCGGTTTTAGTGAGTGGCTCGGCAACCGATATCGAAGGAGTCGTCTCTTTCGCAAAGGCAAATAAGGTCGACTACGTCGTCGTCACCCCAGATGATCCGCTTGTCTTAGGCATGGTCGATGCTCTTGAAAAAGAAGGCATCCCTTGCTTTGGTCCAAAGAAGAACGCCGCCATCATCGAAGGCAGCAAAGTCTTCTCCAAGAACCTAATGAAGAAATACGGCATCCCAACCGCCGCCTATGAGGTCTTTGACGACGTCAATAAGGCCCTTGCGTATGTCGAAACCTGTCCAATCCCAACCGTCGTCAAAGCCGATGGCCTCGCTCTTGGTAAGGGCGTTGTCATTGCCATGACTAGAGAAGA
>JAFZUD010000080.1 GCA_017618495.1 Bacilli bacterium
CCATTACGAAGTAACCGTCTGGAATCAGGACGTCGATGAGGAATTCATCGTCAACACCCCAGACCTCTGGAATATCGGCGATAACGTCTCCCTTGTCATCAAAGAGGGCGGCGTCGAAGTCAAACTTAAGGGCGGCAGATAAGCAAAATGGAAGCGACCAAAGCCTTGTCAAAGAATAAAGGAATCGTTCGCGAGAACCGCAAATGGCTCTGCATGCCATACGGCGTCTTCCTCGTCCTTTTCATCATCGTTCCGATTCTTCTCATCTTCTATTACGCCTTCACCAAGGCGGATGGAACCTTCACCCTCGACAATTTCACCTCGGTCTTCGAGGGCGATAGCAGTGCGACCACTTTCAAGGTCATCGGACAATCCTTAGGCGTTGCGGCCCTCACCACGGTGATCTGCATCATCATCGCCTATCCAATCGCCTATATCCTTGCCAATTCGAAGTGGAATAAGAACGTCGTTCTTGTTTACTTATTCCTTCTCCCGATGTGGATCAACTTCGTTATCAGAACCGTCGCGACCAAGCAGCTTCTCATCTTCATGGGCCTCGATCCTGCGATGCACCCATGGGTCTGTTCCATCATCGGTATGGTCTACAACTACCTCCCATTCGCCATCCTCCCTCTCTATAACACGATGCTCAAACTTGATAAGAACCAGATTGAGGCTGCCGCTGACTTAGGCGCTTCCCCATTCCAGGTCTTCGTCAAGACCATCGTTCCGATGACCATCCCAGGCATCGTCAGCGCGGCCACCATGACCTTCATGCCGACCATGTCCTCTTACGTCATCACCGACGCCCTTTCCGGACGCACCATCAAGCTCATCGGTGGTCAGATTGAGCATCAGTTCCTTCACTCCCAACTTAACGTTGGCAGCGTCTACGCCATCATCATGCTCGCCCTCATCGGCCTTTCCGTCGTCTTTGAGAACTTCTTCAGCGAGAAGAAGAAAGGAGGTAGGTAAAAATGGAAAAAGAAATCCTAGCAACCACTCCGGTCAACACGATGGAAGAGACCAATATCTCCCTCAAAAAACGCGAAAAAGGAGAGAAAGCCAAGAAAGCGGTGGCCCTGACCTTCGTCTGGGTCATGCTCATTGTCATGTATCTCCCGATCATGTACCTCATCATCTACAGCTTCACCGACGCCAAAGTCATCGGGCAGTGGAATGGCTTCAACTTCGATTGCTATACCACCCTCTTCAATGGCAAGAACGTCTACGCCAAAGAGATTTGGGAAGCCACTTGGAACACCGTTTGGGTGGCCATCGTCGCCTCAACCCTCTCGACCCTCTTAGGAACTGCCGGCGCCATCGGCATGCACTTCCTTGGGAAGAAGCTCAAAACGGTCTTCAACTTCGCTAACGAGATCCCGATTGTCAACGCTGAGATCGTCATGGCTCTCTCGCTATGCATCCTCTTCGCCTTCCTTAGGCTCCCAACAAGCGCCTTCTCCCTCATCATCGGCCACATGGTCCTCACCATCCCGTTCGTCGTCATCAACGTTCAGCCGAAGTTAGAGCAGATGGACCCATCCCTCTATGAGGCCGCGATGGACCTTGGAGCTAGCAGAAGCGGCGCCCTCTTCAAAGTCATGGTCCCTGATCTTCTCCCTGGTATCTTCTCAGGCTTCATGATCTCGATGACCCTCTCTCTTGATGACTTTGTCATCACCGAATTCACCAAACCGTCAGATGGCGTGGACTTCCAGACCATCTCGACCTATGTCCAAGGCACCTTAGCGAAAGGGAGCGTCCCAATCCAAATCAGGTCCTTCACGACACTTATCTTCGTACTCATCGTCGCCGTCATGATCGGCTACACGAG
>JAFZUD010000081.1 GCA_017618495.1 Bacilli bacterium
AAAGAATCGGTGAACCTTACCCTTTGCATAAGCCATCTATCAAAACTTGAAGCACATGACATCGACAAGTTTGAATCGCAATATGGCCCAATGACAATCAAGTATTTGGATGACAACCACGATCGATACTTAATCCTCGATAATGAGGAATGCTATCAACTTGGGGCGTCCTTAAATTACGCAGGAAAGAAAATGTTCGGCATTATAAAAAACGAAAACAAGCAAATCATAGACTTCCTTTTAAAGGAAATCGATAAATAGGTCCTTCGATAGTGGTGGATTTATGCTTTCGTTTTAAAAGCTTAAAGATCGCAAAATGCGACCTTAAGCCCGTTTTTTCTTATGGAGTCTTATAGCGAACCAAACCGCGATAAGAGCCATAATCGCCCCACGGATGATTTCCGCTATCAATAGGTCATCCCCATTCATCAGAATGAATTTCGTCTCAAAATCAAAGAGGAAGTGGATGATCATGCCTGGGACGATGCTTCCACATAGGAAATACATCTCTATTGCCATGGACCCGAATATCAACGCGTTCACCACGGTCAGAACCATCATGAGGATATCCCCATCCGTCAATACGGTTACGGAATGTCCTAGTCCGAATATCAAAGAAGAGATGATGATAACCCATTTGATATCGAAGGCTTTCCCTAAGTAGTAGGGGATGATCCCTCTGAAATACACTTCCTCAGCGATACCGACGAACAAATAAAGGTAGAATACCGCGAAGAAGTACATAGTGGACTCGACTTCAAACCCTTTTATAGCGCAAGGAACGAATAGGAGAATGGTCGGAATGAAATAGAGGACATTCCTTAATCCTTCTTTAGTGATCTTTCCAAACCCAATATCCTTAAAACTCCATTTCTTGAGTAGCAAGAAAACGGCAGGCACCACCAAAGAGAGCGGCATGAAGCTTCCCTGCAAGATGATGGTCGCTATCTTCTCAAAATGAAACACGGTGGCAATCACCCCAGAGGCAACCGGGAAAAGAAGGATGATGACACACCAAAGGATAGAGAGTAATACTGCTTTGAGTTTGTTATTCATAAACCTGCTCGATTGTATCACAAACCAAGTATAAGACACCACGATCGAACGATTGGGGAGTTGCAAATTGATCAAAAGTAACGACAATGAAGGAGAGGAGAAAAGAATATGCCTGTTGTATCCGTTCATTTGACTGACGAGGAATCAAAACTTGTCGAAAGATATTGTGCCAAACACGGCATGTCCCTTTCTGACGCTTTCAAAACCGCTTTGATTGAGAAAATCGAAGACGAATATGACCTAGCTCAATATGAAGCCGCTAAGAAACGTTTCGATAAGAATCCCGTCTCTTTCTCTCTTGATGAGACTAGGAAAGAACTGATCGTGCGATAGTTGTGGTCGATAATAAGAAGCGGTGCCCCTATAGCATCGCTTTTCTTTTTCCCAAAACCCCCAGCAAAACCCCTTCTCTTTTGCTTAAAACACATAGGTTTTGATAATGAATAGTAGAATGAACAAAGTTATTTTTTTCGGAATGTTTTATACTAAGGGAGAAACATCTTTGTAAGAGAACGGTGCTTATGAGAAGAAAGACATTCATGACACTCCTTGGTCTGGCACTTATGGTGTCGCTCTCTTCTTGTGAGACTTTTCCGAAAGACAGTGCCTCTAATGAGGAAAATGAATCCTCAAGCAGTTCTTTTTCTATTTCTTCTAGCGATCCATATGATATCCCGCATGGGAAACCTACAACCGATAAGCTTAGGTTCTATGAAGCAGAAGATGGGGCGGGCTACGCCGCTCTTGCTGCCGCCAAAACCATCACCGGCGAAGTCGTCATCCCAGCTAGTTACGGCTATCTCCCTGTCGTCGCTATCAGCGATGGCGGTTTCAAAGACTGCGAAGGGATAACGAGCGTCTACATCCCAAAAGGCGTGAAGAGAATCGGGAGCGAGGCTTTCAGAAACTGCCCAAATCTTGAAAGCGTCTTCATCTCTGAGACGGTCTCTACTCTTGGAGAATATATTGCCTTTTCCTCATGTCCAAAGCTCCGAATCACTGTAAGCGAAAGAAACCCATATTTTTCTTCCTTGGATGGGGCTTTGTATAACAAAGACAAAACCGAGATCATCTGGGCTCCTAGCGACGTCACATCCATCTCGCTGCCTGATACGGTGGAGACGATCGGGAATTACGCTTATAGCAATTCCAAACTTACATCCATCAATATTCCTCTAGGCGTCAAAACGATTGGTCATGGGGCTTTTTCTCAGTGTAGTTCCGCCTCTTCGTCCCTTTCTATCCCGGATACGGTTGAGACGATCGGGTACCGCGCTTTCGATAATTGCGTGAACATCACCGATGTCCATTTCGGAAACCATCTCAAAACAATCGGCGATTACGCTTTCTTCTATTGCGGTTCCCTCACAAGCATCGTCCTTCCTGATAGCGTCACCTCAGTCGGCAGCGATGCCTTCGCTCGTTGCTATAACGTCACCACGTTGACTCTAGGAAAAGGTCTCGTCACGATTGGCGATTTCGCTTTCGCTTTCCTAAGTATCTCAGGGTCCCTCTATATCGGAGAGAATGTCGCATCGATCGGGAGAAACGCTTTCAACCGAATCGAAGACCTAGCCGCATTCGAAGTCGATCCAAAGAATACCCATTACTGTTCAGTTGACGGAGTTCTTTATAGCAAAGACAAAACCGAGCTCATCAAATGCCCTCCAAAGAAGAGGAGCGTCTCAATACCTGAAGGCGTCATTTCCTTAGACGAACAAGCTTTCCAAGGTTGTTCCCTTTTGACTTCCATCGATCTTCCGGATACGGTGAGCACTCTTTCCCTAGAGGTTTTTGGCTCTTGCAGCGCTTTGACGGAGATTAGCCTCCCTTCAATCACCTCTCTCCCAAGCCATACCTTCCATAACTGCACATCTTTAACCTCTTTCGTTGTTGGCGAACACGTTACGACGATCGAGTATGGCGCTTTCATGGATTGCTCATCCTTATCAAGCATCGATCTTGGACATGGCGTCACTTCCATCAAGGAGCATGCCTTCGCAAGTTGCAACAGCTTAACATCCGTTGAGATACCAGGAAGTGTGAGCACTCTTGGGCCTTCAGTCTTCAAGTCTTGTTCTTCCTTAACCTCCGTCACTTTCAGCGTCGGCCTCACCTCATTTGGTGAGAAGCTCTTCGAGAAATGCATCAACCTTTCTGATATTGCCTATTTAGGAACGGTCGAGGAGTGGAACGCCATCCAAAAAGGGAGAGGGTGGAACGAAGATATCTTAGCGACGTTGGTGACTTGCTCTAATGGCAGCGTCCCCCTCAATCAGCATTAGCCTTGTTTTCCTTATTCGTTCTCTCTTCGTTGTTGAAAGAAGGCTTCAAACAAAAACCCCTAGCAAAACCCCTCTAAAGTGGTTTAAATGCATACGTTTTGAAAAATAAATAGCAAAAATTGCAAATAATTCTTTCCTTTTTTGGAAGTACCCATAACATAAGGGAAACTTGCTTGAAGGAGGACGGTACCATGAGAAAAAAGACATTCATGACACTCCTTGGTCTTGCTCTTGTGATGCCGTTCTCTTCCTGTAATATTGCTCCTACCGACAGCGGTGAAACATCCAAGACAACCGTCTCACCAAACGAATCTGGCTCCTCTTCTTATGAGGAAGATTATTCATACTATTACGAGAACACCTCGAAATCCTATAGGCGTTTTTCGGATCGCCAACTGGGTCCTGATTCCTCTA
>JAFZUD010000082.1 GCA_017618495.1 Bacilli bacterium
GATCTTTGCTTCTTAGGGCGCTAAGTTGGGCAATGCCCATGAAGTACTCGTCCCAGCTGATGTAGTCTGTGCGGTGTTTCTCTTCCATAACAAATCTCCTATTCGGTCAATTAATGATAGCCATAGAACTCATAGAGTTCACGAAAAAAAGGCAAAGCTAAGAAAAAAGAGCCAAATGGCTCATCTTTCTTAGACCCTGCGAGTAAGGAGAAGTCTGTAACCGACACCGTAGACGGTATCGATTCTGAATCCCTTAATCTTGCTGAGCTTCTTTTTGATAACACCGACATGAACGTCAATGGTTCTTGTGTTGGCGCTGCTTGTCTCGAATTTCTGATCATCCCAGAGAAGAGATAAGAGTTCTTTTCTGGTGACGGCGGTTGGGTTGTGCTCGTAGAGGCAATAGAAGATTTTCCATTCGGCCTTCGTGAACGAGACTGTGCAACGGTAGCAAACCAATGTTCTATTTTCAGTATCACATGTAACGACCGATCCATCGGCGCGTGTAATTGGAATTAGAGCCACTTAGTCAAAACCTCCTAAAAATTGGGGCTTACAAATTATGGGGTCTAAAAAATTTTTTGCAAGGTAAAAACACCCAAAATGTAAAATATGTAAAATTTTGTCAGGAAAGCACTTTAATGACTATTGCGCAAGCGACGGCCAGAGCAATGACAACCGAAAAGAAAATAATCCATCCTATGTGGGTTTTTCTCTCTTTTTTGGGGTCATAACCCTCCTCAACTGGTTCATAAGCCGAGGTAGGATTCAGTTCTTTTTTATCGGTTTCGTTATTCATCTTTTTTGCTGTTCTCTAAGCGTAAGTGAAGATGTTTGTGATCGAAGACGAGCATCCAGTAGACGGAGATTGCGCTGATAGTGACATTAGCAGGCAAGCCAAGAAGAATCATCATGAAGAAGAATTGGAAGGCTGGGCTATAGTTGTCTACAAAGATGAGGTAGAAGAGATAGAACGCAAGACTCTTAAGAGCGGTCATCACCAAGGCTTCGCAGAGCAAGGAGATGAGAGCAGTCTCGTTTGGGGAAGGAATGTCTGAATACTCAAGGACATCTCTTTGGAAACGTCTGTTGGTCAAGGTGACGCTGACACAACAAGCAGCTCCCACCGCAACCATGATTCCGAGAATGATGAATTTGATGACTAAAGTATTGCCTTCTTGGAAGACCGTGCCGCCAATGAAATCCGTGAGGAAAAGCATTGCCGCAAGGCCAGCCAAAATGACTCCCATTGCAATAAACACGGCAAATGGAGGTTTTAAAGATGAGCGGAATTTGCTGGTGATTTTTTCAAAAATCCACGGCAAAACACCAAGAATTCCATAAACGATGGTGATGAAGAAATTGTAGGTTCCCGTTGCAGCGACCATGGCTGGGATGAAGTCTGAAACGATACCGACGACCGCCCCGTAGAAAGGTCCAAGGACGAGGGAAGTGAACATGATGATCGATGGGGTAAGCGAGAAGCGAAGGAAAACCAAATCACCCATTGGGATGAGTTTGAAGATGATGGTTGAGATGATTGAGAGAGCGGTCAACACAGCCGCACTGGTGATGTTTCTGATTGTGAATGTCTTTTTCATAAATGCAGCGTCTCGATGACATACTCCCTTGCTAAGTTCGCGAAAGCCAAGCTTCCAGTGATGAGAATGATATCATCTGGGTACTTAATGAGGAAGTCGCTTATAGCGAGTTTGTAATCTGGGTTGTAGGAATAATCCTCGGCATAGAGGAAATAATCGTTTTCATCCCTGGCTCTTTTGCTGTCGAAGGTGGTTAGGACGATCTCGGCAGCGTCACGGCCGATTCTTGGAAGCTCAACCGCGATGTTTTTGTCACGGAAGCTAGCGAAGACGACGTGGATTGGTTTCTCTCCGCTAAGTGGGATCAACGATTCAACGAGCTCATTGATGGCCTGTGGGTTATGCGCTCCATCGATGAAGATGTTGCGATGTCTTTCGAAACGGCATGGAAGAGGCGAGGATAATAAGCCTTTTCTAACGGCATCTTCGGTGACTGGGAACTTCTCATTAAGAATCTTCGTAGCCTCCACCACAACAGACGCATTCTTTAACTGATAAAGCGCTGGGGTGAGAAGCTGAAGCTTCTGATATGGTCTGTAATCAAAATAGAGATATGGGGCTTCGTAATGTGAATTGTGATAGGCGTCGACCTGGAAGAATTCGCTGTCTCTTCTTTCGGCGATATCGCGGATGACCTTAACGAGGTCTTCATCCATCGGTCCAACAAGGACAGGACGTTTGTCTTTGATGATGGCCGCTTTATTGCGGGCGATCTCAGAAGTCGTTCTTCCTAAGAACGCGGTATGTTCAAGAGAGACGGTAGTTATAATGGAAAGGGCAGGTTTCGCATCAGACAAGTTGGTGCTGTCGGTCTCCCCTCCCATTCCACATTCAATGATGGCGAGATCAGGCTTTTGCTCGTTGAAGTAATCAAAGGCCATCGCGGTCTCAACCTCGAAAGAAGAAAGACCAAATTTTCTATATTCATTCTCTCTTTGAGAGAAGATGCGAGCGAAATCATCATCACTGATGTCTTTGCCATCGATGCGAATCATCTCGTTTGGTTTCTTGAGATATGGTTTGCTGAAGAGGGCGACTTTGTAACCCGCTGCTTTATATACCTCATAGAGGTAATTGGCCGAAGAACCTTTTCCATTCGATCCGGTGATGTGAATGAAAGGAATCTCAATGTTGAGCTTGGTCTTTTTCACAAAACGGTCCCATTCTTCTCTTTCGTAACGGGACATTGTGAGGTCGTTTTCTTTTAAATATTGAAGAGTGTCTACGTAATTCATCAGAAGTCCTCAAAATCTTTTGAGGAACGGGCATGTTTGTCGATTTCCCTCTCGATGTCCTTCTCTTTTAGAGAATTCTTCTTGTCGTGAAGCTGTTTGCCTTTTGCCAAAGCGATTTCCATTTTGGCGTAGCCATGAGACAAGAACACTTTGGTTGGGACGCAGGTGTGACCCTGTTCCGCAATCTTGGAAGCAAGTTTTTTGATCTCTTGTTTGTTAAGCAAAAGCTTACGGTCACGAAGGTGGTCAACATTAAAAATGTTGCCTTCCTTATAAGGGGCGATGTGCATATTGCAGACAAAAGCCTCTCCGTGTTTCACGAAGATGTAGGCGTCGCTGATGGTCGCGTTCTTCGATCTGAGGCTTTTGATTTCAGTGCCAGTTAGAACGAGTCCGGCTGTCATGAAGTCGCTTAAAAAGTACTCAAAGTGAGCTCTGCGATTTTCAATTAAAACTCCTGACTCTTTCTTTCTGCTCATTGTTCGTTCCTAAGTCAAAGGAATTATAGACCTCTAGTGGTCTATTTGCGAATGCAAAAGGGAAGAGAGTGTATTTCCTAACGGTTAACCGTTAAACGACAAAGAAGAAGATGGAGATGAACATAAGGGCAGTTCCGATCAAACAGAAGCAATGGAAAACGAGGTGGAACCAGGCGTTTTTGTGGCCGATTCCATAAAGAACTGCGCCTACTGTATAGGCCACTCCTCCCATAAGGAGGAGGAATAGACCAGGGAAGAATTCAACGGCCTCAAAC
>JAFZUD010000083.1 GCA_017618495.1 Bacilli bacterium
AGCTCAACGATGCCAAACGTTGAGATTAGAATTGGTAGGGAGAAGGAGACGAGTTCGATGTAATCCTCAAGCTCTAAGGAAGAGAGATCTTTGTAAACAAAGAAGATGGTTAGGCAAAGGCAGGAAACGATGATGGTCGTGATGAAGCCCGCAAGGGTCGATGGCCACCACATCGATGGTTTATCAGCGGTCTTAGCAGCGAAGAAGAGAGCGCATGGAATGACCTCTATGAGAATCGTGCCGAAGACCTCGAAGATGATTTCATTCGCGACAGGGTTATTGAAGACAGTCTCAGGAATCATCGATATGGCACATATTCCCTGAATGAGAACGCCAACCCAAGCGATGAGGAAGGCTAAAGAGAAGTATTTCCTTTCTCTCACCTCTTCGTGGTTCTTCCAAATGGCGACGATGAAGAAGATGAGACCTAGCGAAGCGAGTATCTCAATCCCTCTAAAGAGATAGACATACCATTCCCCGCCCTTAATCGCCGTATAGACGATAAGAAAAACGGATAGAGCGATGTTCAGAAAGTCATATATCTCAAAACCCCAGGTCTTGAATTCGAAGGGTTTTCTCTCTTCTTTTTCCATAGAAAAGATTATAGAAAAAAGAGAAATGCTTCGCAAATCCTCTCTCTATTTGGCTTTTTTGCTTCTGACGATAAAGAAAGGGATGTCGATGATGAGCATCAGTAACAAAGCGATAAGAGCAAGAGGAAGTATGTCTTCCACCGCTCCTGAAGATTGGGCATTGGAGATGAGGCCACCAACAGATGGTTTGGAGGCTGAGGTGGCGCTAAGGACTTCGCACATGATGCAGACCTTCATGCTAAGGCCTAAGCTCTGGGCGATAGAGAGTCTCGCATAAGCGAAAGCATCTGGCCAAAGGACCTTGGTGAGCGCCATCCATGAGCGTCTTCCACCATCGAGGTCTAGCGAAGCTAAGACGGAAGGATTCTCATTTTCTAAAGCGGTTCTAAACGCCTCGAAGATAAGAGGGAAAGCGACAATGAAGATTAGAAGGCAAGGAACGTAAGTGATCAGGTGAGCGTTCTTAGGGCCATAAATGGTCGCGACGATAAGGATGACCACCGCAGCGGTCGGAATCGTCTTCATGACTCCTAATGTTGGCTTCATGAAATGCTTGAACCACTGATGAAGCCCAGCAAGGCTGCCTAAGAGGCTTCCTAAGACAAAGGAAATAACAAAACCGATGACGAACCTTAAGGTTGTCCATCCGATCGCGGTCCAAGTCTTTGCGGCACCATCTAAGAAGAGAAATTCAAAAACCCTCGCGAAAGACTCGTGAGGGTAAAGGATGACCATATTGCCTTGGCTTTTGAGGATAGCGGCGACAATGGCCCAAAGGCCAAGAAGGAAAACCACGCCTGAGGCTACGAAAACGTATGGAAGGAAAGGGCGGGTTTTCTTCATGGTCTAAAGATTAGCTTAAGAAGCAAGATGCGTCAAAGGTGAGAGGCGCGCCAAGAGCGGCATTGAAGCCATTGGCAACGGCAACCTTATCGGTGACATCAGAAGCGGCAAGATAAGCAAGCTTATTCTGACCGACGACCTGCTGAAGGTTGATCATGGTCGATGGGACGCCGAAACGGGCTTGGGAGTCTCCTCCTTTGTCCTCGTAGGCTTTGACGGCATCGACGGCGACAGAGGCGTTGCTCTTGACGTTATCGATTCTGGTCTGGGTTTCGCTTAACCAAGTATCGATTTCGGCTTTCTTGGTCTCATAGGCGGCGTTGCTGACGAAGATGGCGGCAGCTGGGACTTTAGCACCGTCATGGGCGGCAGCGAATTCAGTCTGGATGTTATAAATAACATTGAGAGTCTTGTTCTGCTGCTTGTACTGAGCTTGGACAGCGGTTAAGACTGGTTCGGCGACGACATAGTAATCGAAGGCATCTGGATCAGAGCCAAGAAGATGGGTTCTGACATCGGCGACACCCTTTTCGTAGGTGATAGCGGCATCTGGATCGGTTCCATCGCCGTATTCGCCCCAGTTCCATTTGTTCTTGGCAAGGTCACGGAAGGCTTTGGAAGCGTTGCCGGTGCTGACGAAGGCGTTGACGCTTGGTTTGGAGCCAGCGGTAACAGCTTCTTGAGCGGTATGTTTGGTGGAGACAACATAGAAGGAGCCTTCGTTGATCCACTTGGCAAGCTTGTAGGCTCTATTCATGTTCTTGATCATGGTGAGACCAGAGACGCCGTCAAAGACGATGGCGTCATAGGAGGCACTTGCGAAAGCGCTTGGGATGACGCTCTCTGGGGTGGCGGTAGAAAGCCACTTGTCATTCTCGCCCTGGTCATAGAAGGCGAGGGTTGGCGAACCGGTTGGGCTGACCCAAGTGACGGATTCGGAAGTGACTGGAGCAGAAACTTCTTTTGAAGATTCGACTGGATTGGTGCCACAGGAGGCAAGAAGTCCTGCAGCGATTATGATTGTGAGTAATTGTTTTTTCATAGTTGGATATCCTCCAGTGGCAATTATAGGTGCATGCATATATGATTAATGTGATATATGTCACAGTTAGATAAAATTATTAACATTCTCGAAGAAGACGAGATCGCTCTTTGGAAAAAGAAGGAGCTTCCAAAGGAAGGCATCCTTTTCAAAGAAGGCGAGGAATGCGCGCAAGTCGGTATTGTCGTCGAAGGCCAGCTTGTCATTTCCTCCTACTCCTATGGTGGCAAAGAGATCGTCTATAGCCTCATCGGCCCTGGAGCGATGTTCGGGAACAACCTCCTATATGCGGACGACAAACGCTACAAAGGCAACGTCGTGGCCAAAAAGAGGACGACCCTTTATCTCATCCATAAGACCTCCCTCATGAAGCTCCTAGCCAAGAATCCGAAGTTCTTGGAGTTCTTCCTCTCCGCCGCTTCAAACAAAGTCAAAGATCTTAACGCCAGGGTGAGGCTCCTCTCATTCCAGGTACTTGAAGAGAGGCTCATGTTCCTCATCCACGAGAACAAAGGCATCCTCCCCTATGTCTCAATCACCTCTTTGGCGAGCGAGTTAGGCGCCGAAAGAGAAACCCTCTCCAGGCTTGTCTCACGCTTATCGAAAGAGGGAACGATCAGAAAAGAAAAACACCGCCTAATTGCCCTTTAGCAAAAGAAAAGGAGCGGGATTTGCCGCTCCTTTTTGTTTTTTTGTGAGCTTACTTAACTTCTGGATACTTCTCACGGTTGGCCACATAGGTGGTGTGGAGGAGTTCTTCGGAAAGTTCGCTGCATGGTTCGCCAAGGAAGTCCTTGTAGACCTTGATGATGTCAGGGTTGTTGTGGGACTGACGGATGGCGCACTTCTCGTCGATGGTGTAGAGAATGTCGGCTCTCTTCTGGCGATAGGTCTCAAGGATATCAAGGCCTTCCTCTGGTTTGAGGTTTGGCTTGACGAATGGCTGACCACCGCCATTGATGCAACCGCCTGGGCAGCCCATGATCTCGATGAAGTGATATGGGGACTTGCCTTCTTTGATCTGGTCGAGAAGGACTTTGGCGTTCTTCATGCCAGAGGCGATAGCGACTTTGACCTTAAGGCCGTTGATTTCGACTTCGGCTTCTTTGACGGCGTCAAGGCCTCTGCAGGCTTTGAAGTCGATTGGGCCGAATTCTTTTCCGGTCAAGGTGTGATAAGCAGTACGTAGTGCGGCTTCCATGACACCGCCGGTGACACCGAAGATTGGGGCAGCACCAGTGTATTGTCCGAGAAGGTCCTGATCGAACTCTTCTTCTGGAAGTTCTCTGAACATGATGCCAGCGCGTTTGATCATCGCGGCGAGCTCACGAGTGGTGATGACGGCATCAACATCCGGTAAGCCTTCGACAGCGGCGTTCTGAGGACGCTTGGCTTCATATTTCTTCGCGGTGCATGGCATAACGGAGACGACATAGATGTTCTTTGGGTCAAGGTTATGGGCTTTGGCGAAGTAGCTCTTGATGATAGCGCCTTCCATTTCGTGTGGGGACTTGCAAGTCGAGACGTTTGGAATGCACTGTGGGTAGTAGTACTCGAGGTAGTTGATCCAACCTGGGGAGCAGGAAGTGATCTGTGGGAGGACACCACCTTTGGTGATACGGTTAATAAGCTCCTGGCTCTCTTCCATGATGGTGAGGTCAGCAGCGAAGTTGGTATCGAAGACGCGGTCGAATCCGAGTCTGTGGAGGGCGGCAACCATCTTGCCG
>JAFZUD010000008.1 GCA_017618495.1 Bacilli bacterium
CAATGGGGCAGGAGGACTTCCTCAACGCGATCACCTACGGCGCGAAGAGCCGTCAATAATCGTTGCCTAGAAAAGAATGGTTCGCTATAATATGCGAGCCGTCTTTAAGACGGTTTGATGATTTTGGTCCAGAATGGGGCATTAGCTCAGCTGGGAGAGCGCGTGCTTTGCAAGCATGAGGTCGGCGGTTCGAGCCCGCTATGCTCCACCAAACATCTTCCATGGCTGAGTAGCCCAGTTGGTTAGAGCAACCGGCTCATACCCGGTATGTCGAGGGTTCGAGTCCCCCCTCAGCCACCAAAACACAAACAAAATCCCGAAACGTCTCGATGACATCGGGATTTTTTCGTCTTTCGTCGCATTCATAATTCGTTAAAAAGCGTAAAATGACCGTCTTTTACAGAAAATATCTTACTAAACACGCACTAAACATCTTTAAATATAAAGAGTTTCAGTGTAAAATGCGTATGGTATGAAAAACCATTCGTTCCTAGAAACCGCGTTATTCACCTTTGAGGAAGTCCTTTCTACTGGGCTGACGGAGAAAGGGGCCCTCTCCCTTTTGGCGAGTCTTAAAACGAAAGGCGTCGTCGTGCGTTTACGCAAAGGTCTTTACGCCACGATCAACCCCATAACCAAAGGACTTTATGCTTCGCGCTACGAAATTGGCTGCGCCATTCATCCCGGCGGCGTCATCGGCTATCTTTCTGCTTTGAACTACTATGGTCTTTCCCACCAGGCGAACCAAGAGGTTACCGTAATCACACCGCTTCGCTATAACGAGGAAGACGTCGAAGGCATCATGTATCGTTTTGTCTGCGATGACGTCGAAAGAGACATATCGGCGTTATTCGTCAACGCCCCTTTGCGTGTTTGCTCCGTGGAGAGGGCGGTGGTGGATTGCCTTGACCGTCCCGACCTTTGCGGTGGCATGGAGGAGATCTGGAATTGCTTACGTGGACTTCGATACCTCGACGAAAAGAAAGTCGTCTCCAACCTTGAAGCGAAAAACACCAAACTCCTTTATAAGAAAGTTGGGTTTGTTCTTGAGACGTTGGGGATGAAGGGCCTAAGCCCTGGTTTCTACGACCTTTGCAAGCGAAGAATGTCCAATCGGCGGGACGATTTACGCGACTACTCGTCCGAGCCAGGGCTTTCCTCCGGCGAATGGAATCTGACCTACCCTGAATATATGAAGGAGGTTGAGTGATATGGAAATCAATGCGAAGCGCATAAACGAACTCGCCAAGAAAATGGGCTTCATCCGCGATAATCTTGAGAAAATGGCACGCCTATTGCAAATGCTCGAGGTCCTTTTCGCTTCGCCTTGGAAAGACAAGCTCGTCCTCAAAGGCGGAACGGCGATTAATCTCTTTTATGCTGGATTGCCTCGTCTTTCCGTCGACATCGATTTGGATTATTGCGGTGCCAGTAAAGAAGAAACCATGAAGGATAAAGCCGCGATTGCAGATTTCGTTTCCGGAGCGTTGCTTCCTTTGGGATATCGTCTTTCGGATGCGGGGAAAACGTATTATGCCTTGGATTCCTTCGTTCTGAACTATGTCAACACGGCAGGAAATCAGGACAACGTGAAGATCGAAATCAACTACTTGGATCGCTCCCATATCCTCCCCATTCAAGTAAGCCAAGCAGATGTCGTTGGTATTCGCGGGGACTCACAGGTTCGTTTTTTGGCGCCCGAAGAACTCTATGGCAGCAAAATCGCCGCCTTATTATCGCGCGGGAAGCCACGGGATCTGTTTGATGTTTGCCACGCATTGGAAAACGGGATAATCGCGGCTACTCCGATGTTGCGGAAGTGCGCCCTTTTCTACGACTGCATCGGTGGCAAAAACCTGGCGATTTCGCGAGAACCATTCGATTTCATAAACCTGACCAAACGGGATTTCCAAAGGATGCTTTTGCCTATGCTTCAAAAAGGGGTGTCGTTCCATCATGAAGAGGCGATATCGAAAGTCTCTTCTTTCTTGACTCAATTATTCCAATTCGAAAACGGTGAAACAGAGTTCGCTCGTCGATTCGCGTCAAAAGACTATTGCCCGGATCTCCTTTTTGATGATTCAGAAATCCTAAAGCGAATCCAAAACCATCCCATGGCGCTTTGGAGAACGCGAAAAGAAGGAGATTGATCGAGTCATCGAGAATAAGGTGGTTACACGCGTTCTCGTCATTCGTTAAGGACGAAGAAGTCGCTTGTTTTTGTGAAAAGTTTTACATTATCATAATGGTGTCCAGCAAGAGGGACGTTAATGCCCTTGCATCAGTCGGGCCAGAGACTAAAAACCTGTCCGCGCAGTGCCGGCGACACTAAAAAAACGCCGTTTTTTATCCCCCCGGTTTTTTACGTGTCCTTGACATTGGGTCCACATTATTGCGGGGGTTTTCTTTTCGTTAAGCGTAATGCTCTTCGATCGCGTTTCTAAGGCTAGATGTATCGTAGAGGCCTGTGTAATCAATAGAACCACCTTCATCAGTCGGGAATGTAATCTGATGATCACAGACATTAAGTCTCTCTTCGTCGATGCTCTTGCCGTTTTTGTTTACGGTTTGGGAAGGGGTAGAGGCTCTGTTCTCGTTTCCATAGGCGTCATACTGGAGATAAATTGAGCAAGATCCTCCTCCGCATTCTTCGCCAATCGTGAATAAGCCTTCGTCATGAAGGTAGATAGGGGAGATGCCTCCGCAGGAGAAGCCGTTCTTCGTGGTAAGAACACTGATGTCTTTATCGTCAAGGAGATGAATCATCTCGTCGTCTTTCTCATCGAAGACTTTGTCGAAATTGAAATCGAAATCATATGTCGCGGTGATATATTGGTCATTCATCCTGTTATAGGTGTAGAAGTTCTTGCTTCCGGTGAGAAGGCCAATCATGAAAAGCATCTCATCGGTGCTTCCTCCCGTATTCGCTGCCAAATCGATGACAACGTGTTCGATCTCATCGTCTTTGGACGCTTCTTGGACGCCATAGGATATCGCGCCTACTGCGCCTCCAAGACCATCGCCGAAAGGAATGGTGCTCCTTTTGCCTTCATAATATTTCTTCCATTCATCGGCTTGTTCGATCTCACCCATGAAGCCATCGATATGGATATAGGCGGTGTCACCGTCTTTGGTATATGTTTCTGTTCCTTTTAATGGTCCACTATTTTTTCCTAGCTTAGAGTTCCTCGCTGCATATACCTCAGGGTGATGGTTGTACGTATTCGTATACTGAGTGAATTCAGGATAGCCTTTGTAATACTCTTCCCAGATGAGTTCGGATGCTTTTGAAGCAACGCTATTACTTAGCCACGAAGGGGATTTATAGGTGACACCATCAAGGTAATAAGTGTTGACAGGCGAGTATACCGAATGCCCTCCGTCGTTACGTAGGTAGCCTAAGAGGGTTGCCCCAGCAAGAATCTTTGGTAGTTCATCAGAATAAAGATATTCTTTGATCTTCCTTCCTAATGGACGTCCGTCCAAAGCCTCATCGAGGCTCTTAGAAAGATCGTAATACTTTTCCAAAGTGCTTCTTCCTGGTCTTCCAAGGAAATAATCGTAATCAAGGCAAAGCTCTTTGAAATAATAGTCCGCGTATTGTAGGCGTTCTTTCTCGTTACGAAGGCCTGAATACATCCCTTCGTAATAATCTCTACCAAAATAATCAAGGGACTCATTTTCCGTGTAATTAAAGAAGTAGAGATCTTTGGTGTTATACGCGCCCTGAAGGATGTTCTCATTGGAGAAGAGGTCATTGCAAAAACCCAAAGGAAGATAGATGTCATCCTTGACGCCATAGAAACGAAGGCCGTAATCAGTGAAATTGATTGAGGTTGGTTTAGCTTTTTTGTCGACCGTGAACCCGTTTACCTTCGCAAAAGGAAGACCATCATAGGATATTGGGCAATCAGGGTTATTGAGATTAGTGTTCTTAAAAGACCAAAGGTCATCTGAGACCATGGTGTTATTTTCCACGATGAATCTCGCTTCGTGCCCTCCATAGACGGTCACGACATATTCAATTTGCCCATCAGAGGATTTTTCCGTTTTGATATCGAGATAGTCCCTTCCTTCTTTGAAGGTTCTTCCGCGGTATAGCAAAGAATGGTATTCCTTTAGTGAGATGTAGGGGATCACGCTTCCAGAATAATAACGGAGAGTGCATGTTGTATTGTACTTGCTATCGACGTATCTGGCTCTGATCGTCTTTTCTTCGAAGGCTCTTTCTTTCACGCAGCTTCCAATAAGGAGCGGCAAGAGCATCAGTATTCCGTAACTTTTCTTCATATGGGGTTACCTCTAATCAAAAGGTATATAGTTTTAGCTATATATAAGTCAATAGGGTGACCTCCATTCATAAGAAGGTTTTCTTGCTTCTGACTTCGAAAAAAAAGAGAAAGAAACAACCAACAAAGGTAAAATGGGTATATGAAAAGACGTAGGAGCTTAATAATCGGGCTAATCGTTGCTTTCTCTTTTTCTGTCGCCTCCTGCGTCGATGACCCTGCTATTTCATCTCAAGAAGAAACCCTTGAGTCCTCTTTGTCTTCTTCTTCGCCTTCCTCGAGCAAGAGGTCTTCATCGAGAACCACAGAGCAAACATCCATCGATCCAATCACTCTTTTAAACTTTGAGCTAAACGAAGATGGTCAAAGCTATTCCGTAACCCCAAAAGGCGATGTCATAAGAGATATCACCATTCCTTCGACGTATAACGGCTTGCCTGTATCGTCCATACCGGATTACTCTTTTGGGCTTTGCAGAAGCATGAAGAAGATCACGATGCCAGACAGCATCGTCTCAATCGGCGTACAAGCCTTTATGGGTTGCGTTTCTTTGGAAGAAATCAACTTCTCTAATAGCCTAACTTCTTTTCCTGACAGGATGTGTTTTGGGTGCAGGTCACTCACATCCGTCAATATCCCTAGCGGCGTCGCTACGATTGGGGAGAACGCTTTCGAACGCTGTTCTTCTATCAAGGAGGTCAATTTCCCAAATACTCTAACCTCAATCGGAAAAGAAGCTTTCTCAGAGTGCATCAGCATCGAAACACTCAATATCCCTGGCGGCGTAATTCGCGAGAAGGCTTTCTATGAATGCGTCTCTGTGGTCTCTCTTATTCTGGGAGAAGGCGTCACCGACATTGAGGAGTGGGCTTTCTTTGAGTGCTACCGCTTAGTGGAACTCGTCAACAAATCAAGCCTTCCTCTTACGATCGGCGGCGAAGGTTATGGCGGCGTTACCGCTTATGTGAAGCACCTGATAACCAATGAAAACAATATGAGGGTCACAAAGGGCCTTTTCAAAGACTGCATCACCTATAACGAGCAAGCCTTCCTTTGGCTTGTTTCGTATTACGGCCTCCTCAAAGACAAGATAACGATCCCTAACGGCATAAAGGGAATCAATGACCATTGCTTTGACAGTTCTGAATCAGGCTTCTATGACGAACTCATCGATATTCGTATCCCTGAAGGGGTCACGATCATCGGAG
>JAFZUD010000009.1 GCA_017618495.1 Bacilli bacterium
GCTAGTGAAGAAGCCTCACATCCTTCTTCTTGATGAGCCTCTTTCATCTTTAGATGCCTACTTAAGGAAACAAACCGCCAAAGAGATCAGAAGAATCCAGCAAGAGACCAAGATCACGACCATCTTCGTGACCCATGATCAAAGAGAGGCCATGAGCATTTCCGATGAGGTCGCCATCATGAATAAAGGCGCGCTCATCCAGAAAGGAAAGCCAGAAGAGGTCATGGAAAAGCCGTGCTCTGACTTTGTCAGGGAGTTTCTCCTAGTCGATAATTAATGTTGTTCTTGAACGATTTGACCTATTGATATATCATTATTCGCGCTGGTCCCTTAGCTCAGTTGGTAGAGCAGCTGACTCTTAATCAGCGGGTCGCGGGTTCGAGTCCCTCAGGGATCACCAAAACGAAAGAATGCCTGTCTGCGTATGCGACAGGCTTTTTCTTTGGAAATAGTAGGGGAATTCCCTTAAATATCTCATAAAATCGGTTTAGGCGTACGCGCACGTAGGCCCACGTTGGATTGCTACAGAGTGTAAAATTTTTTCATTTTATTGAATAAACTTTCAGTTTAGTCAATGTTAAAAAATGTCAATTCAAGCAAATAAATTGTCTAACCATATTGAAAATAGTTCGGAAAGGCTTTAACATAAAGCAGGCATAAGACTGGTTACATATAGACTGAACCTTTTTATACCTGTTTTGCAAACTAGATTGAATTCTAATTATTGAAAGGAGCATTAATCTATGAAGCATTCAAAATTCTTAGGCGTATTGGCTGCGACCTTATGCTTAGGTTTAGGAACTTTGGCCTCCTGTGGCGATAACCCAGGCGAGCAGACCGAAACTTCCGAGAAACACAAGCACGAAGCTGCCGAAGGCGCCGAGTGGAAAGCCGACGACAACAATCACTGGCACGAATGTAAGGCTGGCGATGGCGCTCAAGTCGACAAAGCCAAGCACACCGCTGATGAAACCAAGACCAACATCACCAAAGCGGCTACCTGCACCGAAGCTGGCTCTAAAGAAGAGACCTGCAGCGTCTGCGGTAAGAAGTACACCGTGACCATCAAGGCTACTGGCCACACCTATGCAAAAGGCGATGATGGCGAAGATGTCGTCACCTGGACCAAAGAAGCCAATTGTACCGAAGCTGGCGAAGGCACCAAAGAGTGCACCGTCTGCCACGAAACCACCCCTGTCACCAAAGAAGCTCTTGGCCACACCTATGAGCAAGAGAATGGCGAAGACAAGGTCACCTGGACCAAAGAAGCCACTTGTACCGAAGCTGGCGAAGGCACCAAAGAGTGCACCCGCTGCCACGAAACCGAAGCTGTCACCAAAGAAGCTCTCGGCCACGACATTCAATTAATCGGCGACGGCACCGATGAACCAGAGGCCGGCAAAGCCAAAGTCCGTATGTACGGCTGCACCCGTTGCGACGTTACCTACCTCGGCTTCAAAGCTACTGAAGTTACTGCCGAATCCCGCAACCACTTAACCTTCACTGGTGAAGGCGCTGATGCTGGTGCTGCCTTCTGGGGACGTCCAATTGGCAACGCTATCGCCTTAGACGAGAACGGAACCTCCGTCAACCAGCAGGGTGACGAATGTGTCTACGATAAGGACGAGACCGGCGACTTCTTCGAGTACGTCTTCGACCTTACCCAAGAACAAGTCAACGAATTAGGCACCTGCAGACTTTACTGCGACGCCAAACCAGCTAACTACCTCTCCGGCGACTTCTGGGGACGTGATCAGCAGGGCGAAGACTGGACCCGTGGTTTCTACATCGATGATGCCGATGAGCATATCGAGAAAGATGCCGAAGGTCAGAACGTCATGATCCAGGACAACACCACTGCCTCCAGAGATGTTCCAAGCACCGCTGGTGTTCCAGAGACCAATGCTGACGGCAGCGCCAAGATGGTTACCAAAGGTAAGGCCATCACCGATGCCCGTTACATCCTCTACGTCGATGACGAAGTCAAAGCCTTCGAATCCATTGATGATATCCCATGCCCAGTTCAGGGAAGCAGCACCAACCACACCCGTACCGAGTACGTCATGCCATACACCTTCACCTCTCTCAAAGTTGGTCAGAACAAGATCAGCTTACGTATGGCCGGTGGTTACAGATCAACCTTCTACAACTTCACCTTCAGATCTGTCGAAGCCGCTGCCCCTCAGGCTTAATTCAAACCTCGTTAACAATCATTAACTGATTTATAGCGAAATTAACGGGCCCCATAAAACGGGCCCGTTTTTTTGTGCCTCCATTCTTCTTTCTAGAAAGAACGATATTCGATAGAATATTTTTATGGCTGGAGTAGACGAATTCGCAATTAGTGAAATCAACCCTTCTTGCAAAGAGGAAATGAATCAAGACGTCCAGAAACTCGAATGGGCGAAGATTCATCTTTTTGGGGCATATTCGAAAGCGGATTACACCAAAGTCGTCCATAGGATCGGTCTTATTCTTCTTGGAGGGACGGGCATCGCCATCTTAACGAGCGCAGCCGCCATCTCGATGATGAATAAGATGGATGCTGTGAAGCCCGTCTTTACCGGCGTTTATGAAGGAAAGATTGCCAAAGTTGATGATCATCTCCTTCATTACGACTTCGATGTCGAATATAAGACGGACACGACCGTCTATGTCGAACTGAGCCAAAAGAACAAAAAGGTCGTACAAGAGGAATACCTTCTCGTTTATGAGGAAGATAAGGAAAACCATTATCAAATTGCAGGGGATTTCACTCTTGGAGATGGACACTATGATTTACGCGTCTATGCGGATTACACATATGGGAAAACCCTTATGATCACCTATAGCGGATTTGTGGAGGAATAAAAAATGGCAGAAACGAAAAAGAAAACAAAGAAGATCGACAAAGAGTATCGCGATGAGCTTGCGAAGATCTTCTTACGCACCGAGAAAAGCTCACCGAGGAACCTTGTCCCAAGGTGGAGGGATTTAACCGTCCAGAAGAAGATTTCAGTCATACTCTCTTGGATTCTCTTCGTTGGCGCGGTCGTGATGATCGTCCTCGTCAACTGCGCTCATAACGCTTGGCCTACTTCCTGGCTCAACTACGTTGATCAGATCGGTGAGAATGGATATGAACACGCTGGAGAAGCCTGGTTCAAAGTCATCCAGTCCCTCTACATGGTCTTCTTCATCTATGGCATTAGCAAACTCGTGAGGACAATCCTTTCCCTTATCTTCATGAAAGCGAACAACAAAACGGTTACGATCGTGAGATTCGCCAACAGCACAATCAGATATTTGGCCGCCTTCGTCGTTCTCTTTGCCGTCTTAGCCGTCCTTGGCGTCGATATGACCACCATCTTGGCTTCGGCTGGCATCCTTGCTCTTGTCATCGGCCTTGGTGCCCAAACCCTCATCGCTGACATCATCGCCGGCCTCTCAATCGTCTTTGAGGAGCAGTTCGATGTCGGTGACATCATCGTCGTCGATGGCTTTAGGGGAGTCGTCTATGAGATCGGCCTTGCTACCACCAAGGTCGTCGATTTCTCTGGCAACCTCAAGTCCATCAGAAACAGCGGCATCAACACCGTCATCAATCAATCCCACGACCTTAGCAACGCCATAGCTTATTGCAGCGTCGATTACACAAGCGACCTCGCCTATGTCAGGAAGGTCGTTGAGGAAGAGCTTCTCAAAGAATTCAAGAACGCCATCCCAGCCATCGTCGGTGAGCCTAAGTACTTAGGCGTCAGCGAGCTTGAGGACAGCGGCATCCAGCTCATGTTCCTCGCTAAGACCGCTGAGGAGGATAGATTCTCCACCCAAAGAGCGATGAACGAGATCGCCATCACCGTCTTAACCAAAAACGGAATCGAAATCCCATTCCCACAGGTTGTTGTTTCCCAAAGAAAAACCAAATAAGCGGGATTTGCCAAAGATTTTTGGAAAAACATATAAAAAAGAGGCCCTTTTTGCGGGGCCTCTTTTCCAAAGGAGGTTTATCCTTACTCTGTAATCTTGTTCGCGGCGATGACCTGGTCCTTAAGGTATTCAGGAACTTCTTCGTAGTTATAGAACTCACGGTTGAAGTAACCATTCGCCTGGGTCAAGGACTTAAGCTGGGTCGCGTAGTCGACGATCTCGGCTTCTGGGACGTAGGCTTCGATGACCTGTGAGCCATCTTCCTCTTCCATACCCTGGATTCTCGCACGTCTGGTGGAGAGGTCAGAGATGATGTTACCAGTGTACTTAGGATCGCAGTTGACCTTGATCTTCATGATAGGCTCAAGGATGATCGGCTTGCACTTCTCGTAAGCGGCCTTGAAAGCAAGGATAGCGGCCATACGGAAGGCTTGTTCGTTGGAGTCTACTGGATGGTACTTACCATCGGTAAGGACACCTTTGACACCGATGACTGGGAAGCCGGCAAGCGGACCGCTTTGGAGGGCTTCATAGAAACCTTTCTCAACGGCAGGGAAGTAGTTCTTTGGAACCGCGCCGCCGAAGACTTCTTCAGCGAAGGTGTTCTCTTTGGCTGGTTGGAAGCGCATCGTGACGACGCCATAGAAGCCGCTTCCGCCAGATTGTTTGACGTATCTTCCTTCGGCTTCGCCTGAGCCTTTGATGGACTCACGGTAGACGACTTTCATCGGACTGGTCTTGAGTTCGACTTTGTAGATGTCTTTGAGCTTCTGGATGACGAAGTCGACGTGAGAGGAGGAAACGCCGCCAAGAAGGAGCTGTTTGGTCTCGTTGTTACGAACGACTTCGACGCATGGGTCTTCAAGCTGGATCTTCTGAAGGGCTGGTCCAAGCTTCGCTTCGTTGGCTTTGTTCGTAAGCTCGATGGCTTTGAAGAGAACCGCGGAAGGATATTTGACCGGCTTATAGATGACGATGCTCTTTGGATCGCAAAGGGTCATGGTCGATTTGGCATCATCGAGTTTGGTGATGGCGCCGATATCGCCAGCGTTGATCTCGTTGACAGGGGTGAGGTCTTTGCCTTTGACGGCGAAGAGAGAGGAGACTTTCTGGGTCTCGCCATTCATATAGACGTCATCTCCGACTTTGATGGTGCCGGAATTCACTTTGATAAGCGAGATGGCGCCACGGTAGTCATCGACAAGGGTCTTGAAGATGTAGGCGGACATTGGGGCCTTAAGGTCAGTGGCTCTCTCGATTGGGTTACCTTTCTCATCCTGGGCTTCGATTGGTTTGAGATCGAATGGGGATGGGAGGTATTCGATGAACATATCAAGCATCGTCTGGATGCCGATATTGAGGGAAGCACTTCCGACTAAGACAGGGGTGAGCTCGCCTTTGAGGACACACTGACGGAGGGATTCATGAATCTCTTCGGTGCTGAAGGTCTCACCGGCGAAGTATTTCTCAAGCATCTCGTCGTTGGTCTTGGCGACTTCTTCGACGACGGCGCCATGCAATTCTTCGGCCTTGGCCATCTTGTCTTCGTAGATTTCCGCATCGACGCATTCTTTGCCGTTATAGACGCGGGCCTTCATATCAACGCAGTTGATGAAGCCGTCGAAGTGGCTCTCTTTTCCTAAAGGATAGCCAAATGGGATGGCGGTATGTCCGAGCTTTTCTCTGATTTCGGCAAGTCTTTCTTCGAAGTCGACGCCTTCCTTATCCATCTTGTTGAGATAGATGATGGTTGGGATGCCTCTTCTCTTAAGTCTTTGCCAGTGTTTGACGGTTCCGACCTGGACACCGACTGAAGCGTCGATGACGAGGACGGCGCCTTTGATGATGCGGGTGACGCCGATGATCTCACTCACGAAGTCATCGTTGCCTGGGAGGTCGATGAAGTTGAACTTATAGTTCTTGTATTCGAGTGGGGCGATCGCGCACTGAAGGGACTGCTGTCTCTTCTGCTCTTCTGGGAGATAGTCGGAGACGGTGTTCTTCTTTTCGACTTCGCCTTTCTCAGGGATGCCTTTTCCGATATAAAGGAGAGACTCGACGAGAGAGGTCTTGCCGCTTCCTTGGTGGCCAAGGAAGGCGATATTACGGATATTCTTAACTTCGTATGCCATGGTTTCTCTCCTTAGTTCCTAAAGTATTTGACGCTGTCGCCACGCTGTATAAGCTGGATCTTGCCAGCGCTTGCAAGCTTACTGAGGTACTTGTCGACTGTTTCTTTCTGAACGCCGTATAAAGCATTTCTGACGACGTGTTTGCCAATTGGGGTGGCGCTATCTTGAACGATCTTAAGGACTTTGTCCTCAGTGCTCATATCAAGAGCGTTGATCTCGATGATGTATTCGAGTCTTCTATAGGCCTGGAGGATGGTCTTGACGAGGAACTCGCAATATGGAGCGTAGTTGTTCTGCTCATCTTCCCAACCTGCGGACGATTCTTTGAAGACGGCGATGTAGTCACTCATCTGTTTCTCGATGAGATAAGAGATCGCGTAATAGTCATCGACCTTGTATCCGAACTTCTTTAAGCAGAAGTGGAGAAGGAGTCTCGAAAGTCTTCCGTTCGCGTGCTGATATGGGTGAATGCACATGAAGTCGAGGAGGAAGACGGCGGTAAGTAAGAGCTTATTGACCTCTTCATCTTCCGCGCACATGTTGAACTGATAGATTAAGGAATCGAGCAACTGATAGGCTTCTTCTGGGGCAGCAGGGGTGAAGATGCTGTCGAACTTGCCATCAAGCTTGGCTTCCATGATGTAGTTCTGTTCTTTCTTAAGATGGCCGCCTAGCTCTGGGTTGTAATCCTTATACATGTAGTAGTGGAGATCGCTCATGAACTTCATGTCCATTGGCTGGAACTTGTAGTTCTTGTCGATAAGGTCTTGCGCCTGTGCGTATCCGAGGACCATATGGGTCTGGAAATTCGTGGCAGGCTTTCCACGGACGAATAAGTCTTTCTCTTGCTGCGTAGAAATAAAAACATTGCCCAACGCACAGGAGGAGACTGCTCCAAACCTTCGGGCAATGTTACGCAAAAGCTCGACTTTCTCAAGTTTGTCAACGCCAGATGTTTTACCTTTGTACATCTCGATTGAATTAAGCATGCTGTTGATGCTCGGCGTTGACAAACTTAAAACAACGCCTTTTAGATCAAAGATTCTCATGGTTTATGCACCTCATTTGTGACTTCAATTTACTATACGAAAATGACCTTTGCAAGCGCTTTCATAAGGGTTTCACAACAAGCGAAAAAAATAAAAAAGTCAATAGTAATTTTTGCTCATTTTTGTAAAAGAAAGGGCTTTCAAATTCAAATGTAAGCGCTATTACGAAAGTTTCGGTTTGTTTTGCTACGGTTTATATTCTTTTCGTTTTTCTTATTTATTTAATTAGGATTAACTTATTGTCTTGCCGTGTTGATAATATGCGCATAACCTGTTAACGTGTGATTGGAGGTATCAGCATGGCTAAAGTAAGCACAAACATTTCCATTGATCCGAAGCTCAAAGAGAAATCGATTGCCTTGTTCTCTGAATTTGGTCTCGACCTATCGACGGCTATCTCTTTATTCCTTCAGCAGTGCGTGCGTGAAAAGAGAATTCCTTTTGAAATCCGCCTTGAAGTGCCAAATGAAATCACCAAGGAGGCTTTGTCCGAATTTGAAGAAATGAAGAAAGACAAAGAGAAGTACAAGCGTAACGCCTCCTTCTGTGAGATCGCTGAAGAAACTCGTTAATTCAATCCGTCTTTTCTTTTTACAATCTTCACCGCTAAAATAAATAATATGGAAAAGAAACCTGACCTTTATCGCCTCAAGCGAACTCTTTCCGTTCTTGAGAAGAAGAACAAGAAGTACGTCACTTTGGACATGCTTTCGAAATGGGTAGGGGTCTACCCGGATGTTTTAGCCGATGACCTCATCATGTTCGAGCCTTTCATCCTTATGGATTCCTCGATCAACATGAATGACCTGATCCCTGCCATCAAGGAATATCTTGAGAAGCTAGAGACCGTTAAGGAAAAGAAACCAGCCGAACAAAAATCAAAAAGAGAAGTGGCCAAGAAAGAAGAGCTCGCTGAGTTCTCCTCGATCGGCGACTTCATATATAAGAGGATGGCGGGCCCAGGAGGCCTCATCTCCCCAAGCGCCTCTCTAAGCGACCATGACTTATACGTCCTTTCCAAGCTCGTCAAAGAAGAGCAAGCAAGACGCAAGCCAAAAAGGAAACCAAAGAAGGCTGCTAAGAAGAAAACCAAGAAATAAGAAACCGCCCCGTGCGGTTTTTTCTTTACTTTGTGCGTTTTATCACGCCATAATCGCATTATGAGGGAAATATGAGTATGAAAAATGCGGGCAAAACATTGATAACTGGCTTCGCTTTATCAACTCTCTACAGCGTGATGAGATACTCATACGATTATTCAATGGCTGAAAGGGCCACGATTGCTTACTATGTTGTCCATATTTAAAAGAAAGCGTACCTCGTTCATTTTTGTTTGCGTCTCGAGCATCTGTTTATCCTCTTGTATTTACGAAACCTCTAGAGATAGAGCTTTTAAAGGCCTTTTGGAAGCCAACGTTATTTGGTCCGACGAAAGCGGGAGAATTGCAATTTCTGTTTTTGGACCGCCAGGAGACACTTCTTATGGATTTGCTTCTGTGAAGATTGGCGATGGAACCGTGCCTTATGAAGCGTGTTTTTACGGTTATCCTTCAGGAATATCCTTTTCAAACCCCGAAATGATCGAAAACCACTTGTTTGATCACGCTTACTTTGGATTTGAATTCGAAAAGGCTCTGAATAACGACCAAATGGTTATGACAACGAATTTCAATTTTTCTGGCGGTGAGGCTTATTCAAAAACATATGAGATTGTTTTAGCTAAACGAGCCGTTACATCGGATGAAATGGATTGGAAATACTGCGTTCGCGAATTCTGGATAAGTGAGGACAAATCTCTCTTTCTTTCTCAAAACATAATGAGCCCATTTACTGGTGAGGTTGATGCCGTCTGTAATGGAGAAGAAGCGTTATTCTCTTTCCTTGACGATGGAAACTTCAAACTTGAGCAGGGCGGCTCTCTTCTCGCCTGCGGCCAATACGTTTCTTTATTAGACGGTTTGGATCTTGTTTTTGATGATGATTGTGGAAAAGAGAAGTTTGGGGAGAGAACTCATCTGCTATGGGCCTACGACGGCGACCGGCCTAAGCTTTCACAAGCACAAGAAGAAAAAAACCGCCCCGTGCGGTTTTTTATTTGGTGGCCACAAGACAATTGTTAAGCACTCCTCAAATTGTCTTTGGAAAGAAAGTAATAAGTAATATACTTATTGAGAACAAAGGAGAGTATCTTTTAATGTCTGAAATCAAAAAGACCTTCAAATCCGTAGATGGCAACACCGCTGCCTCTATGGAAAGCTACTACTTCACCGAAGTCGCAGCTATCTATCCAATTACCCCTTCTTCTCCAATGGCCGAAAATGTTGACGCCATCTCTTCCAAAGGAGAGAAGAACTTCTTTGGCTCCCCAGTCAAAGTCGTTGAGATGCAAAGCGAAGCCGGTGCTTCCGGTGCCGTCCACGGCGCCCTTCAGGCTGGTGCCTTAGCGACCACCTACACCGCCTCCCAGGGTTTGCTTCTCATGATCCCGAACCTCTACAAGTGGGTCGGTGAGCTCCTTCCAGCTGTCCTCCACGTCTCAGCCAGAAGCTTAGCTACCCGCGCCCTTTCCATCTTCGGTGACCACGCTGACGTCTATGCCTGCCGTCAGACCGGTATGACCATGATCTGCTCTGGTTCCGTCCAGGAGATCGCCGATCTTGCCCCAGTCGCCCACCTCGTCGCTATCGAGGCCCAGACTCCAGTCATGCACTTCTTCGATGGTTTCCGTACTTCCCACGAAGTCCAGAACGTCGAATTCGTCGACAAAGAGGAATGGAAGAAACTTGTCCGCATGGACAAAGTCGAAGAGTTCAGAGCCCGCGCTCTTAACCCACACACCCACCCAGTCACCCGCGGTGGCGCTGAGAACGACGATATCTACTTCCAGGCCCGTGAAGCCCAGAACAAGCACTTCGACGAAATCACCCCAATCGTTGAGAAATACTTCGCCGAAGCCAGCCGTCTCACCGGCCGTGAATATCACCCATTCTGCTACTATGGCGATCCAAACGCCGAGCGTGTCATCATCACTATGGGTTCCGTTACCGAAACCGCTGGCGAAGTCGTCGACGCTTTGAATGCCAAAGGCGAGAAAGTCGGTCTTGTCAAAGTCCATCTCTACCGCCCATTCAACACCAAGCTTCTTGTTGAAGCCATCCCAGCTTCCGTCAAGAAGATCGCCGTCCTCGATAGAACCAAGGAAAACGGCGCCGAAGGTGAGCCTCTCTACCTCGATGTCCTTGCCGCTCTTGCCCAGGAAGGCCGTCATATCGACACCGTCATCGGCGGACGTTATGGTCTTTCTTCCAAAGACACCCAGCCAAAAGACGTCAAGTCCATTTATGACTTCCTCGATGCCAAAAAGAACTGGACCAGCTTCACCGTTGGTATCAAAGATGACGTCACCAACCTTTCCATCCCAGTCGATGAGTCCTTCAAGATCGAACACGACTGCACCGAGTGCTTATTCTATGGTTTAGGTTCCGATGGTACCGTCTCCGCCAAC
>JAFZUD010000084.1 GCA_017618495.1 Bacilli bacterium
CGTCTTCGAAATACGTGTTGGCCTCCTTTAAGGCTCCAGCGTATTCCCTATTTCTGATGAAATAGTAATCGTATTCGATTTTCTTCTTCTTGTTCATAAATCGATTTCCATTAAGACCGGGCAATGGTCGCTTCCCTTGATGTTAGAAAGGATCTTTGATTCCCTGACTTTGTTTTTGAGGGAGTCACTCACGATGAAGTAGTCGATTCTCCAGCCGATGTTCTTCTCTCTTGAGTTGAAACGGTATGACCACCAGGAATATTCGACATCCGTTGGATGAAGATATCTGAAGGTATCGACATACCCTTTGGAGAGGAGATTGGAGAACATGCTTCTCTCCTCATCGGTGAAGCCAGGGTTATGGTGATTGGAATCAGGGTTCTTTAAGTCGATCTCATTATGGGCGACGTTGAGATCCCCTGTATAGACGACAGGTTTCTTTTTCTCGAGTTCGGCGAAGTATTCTACGAGATCACGTTCATACTCGGTTCTGAATGGGAGGCGTTTGAGCTCTTCTCCGGAGTTAGGGACATAGGCTCCTACTAAGTAGAAGTCTTCGAATTCAAGGGTGATGACCCTTCCTTCTTCGTCGTATTTGTTATTGAGTAAGCCATAGTGAACGCTTAAAGGCTCCTTCTTGGAGTAGACCGCTACACCGCTATAACCTTTGCGGACCTGGGAGGTTCTCTGGTATGCGAAATATCCTTCAGGAAGGAAAGGGAATTCCTCTTTTGGGTTATCGGTGTATTTGGTTTCCTCGATGACGAAGATATCCGCGTCGAGTTTATTAAAATCAGAGACGAAATCCTTTTTGAGGATGGCCCTAAGTCCATTGACGTTGAATGAAACGAATCTCATATAAGGGGATTATAGCATTTTGGAGCTTTCTCCGAATATACGCTTGTTGATTATTAGAAAAAAGGCAACCAAGCAATTATGTCAGGAAGTTTCACTATTATGGTTTGAGGCACGCTAGCGGAACGATATAAACGCCGTTGTCATCTTTATAAGCGACGTTCGTTCCTGTGACAATCATCAAAAAAGCCGGTTTTGGGTGTTCTTCTTCATTTATATCAAGAGCAAGATTGACTAGCTTGGCGGAGGATTTTTTGATTTCCTCTTCATCGCCAAGCTTGGCTTCTACTAATGCCCACGAACCATCTTCGAATGTAATGACGGCATCGGCTTCCCTATCTGCCTTATCGCGGTAATGAAAAATATCCGCATTTAAAGTGTCGCAATATATCCTTAAGTCCCTCACCGCTAATGATTCGAAAAGAAGCCCAAAAGTTCTCATGTCGGAAAACATGCTTTCGGGGGTGATGCCAAGAGCAGCCGTTGCAATGGAAGGGTCAACAAAATGTCTGGTGTTCTTTTCCCTTATAGCTGTTTTGCTTCTTAAATTTGGATTCCAAGCTTCTAATTCTTCGATTACGTATAATCTCTGCAACGCCAAAAGATATTTGACAAATGTATCTTTGTCTATTTCGTCACCGTTCTCTTTCAGGTCGGCTTTGATCGATTCGTTTGATGCTTCCGTTGACACGTTTCTTGCATAAGCTCTTAACAGTTTTTTCGCCCTTTTTTCGTCTTTGCGAAGAGGAACATCTTTTAAGGAGAAAATATCTTCGCTAGTCAATCCGCTATAAAAAGTTTTCGCTTGTTGCAAAGCGACATCTCTATCGACATCGATGGAAAGTGGCCACCCACCCCTGCAGATTAAATATGAATAATCCTCTATGTTTTTATTGGAAATCGTTGGATTAAACGATCCGCCTTTTAATAGAGACAAAGATACTTCGCCACTGCTATCTCCGCTTTCGAAAAGGGACATGGTCCTCATCATTTTTTTGATTATCCTGCCTGTTCCGGTATGCTTTTCGTTATCTTCGCC
>JAFZUD010000085.1 GCA_017618495.1 Bacilli bacterium
CTGTAAGTATCCTTTGGAGGTAATTATGAGAAAAGCCGTATACGCTGGTTCATTCGACCCAATCACCAATGGTCACTTGGAGGTTCTCAAAAGGTCTTTGAAAATCTTTGACCAGGTTTATCTCCTTTTAGCCGTCAACCCAAAGAAGAGCGGCGCTTTCACAATCGAAGAGAGGCTCGAGATGATGAAGGAATCCGTCAAGGATCTCCCTAATGTCATCGTTGATTATTACGATGGCCTCACCGTCGACTATTGCAAGAAGGTCGGCGCCCCGTCGATCATCAGAGGCTTACGTGCCGTCACCGATTTCGAATATGAGTTCCAGCTTGCTGCCGCGAACGAATTCGCCGCGCCTGATATCGATATGGTCTTCTTCATGGCCAGGAAAGAAGAGAACTTCGTCTCCTCTAGCTCCGTCCTTGAATTAAGAAAAGGCGGGGTGGATGTCTCTTCCCTTGTCCCTCCAACCGTCATCAAGATGTTTGAGAAGAAAGGCTTATAACCCTTTCCTTATATATAAAAGAAAAACGAGGTCGTGATTGGCCTCGTTTTTGATTTGCTTTTGATTAGCGAGCGACGCGGTATTCCTTCTTGGAAGTGCTGGTGTAGCTGTTGTTGTTGCTATATGGATCAAGATGGTTCCACATATTGAGAAGGTTCTTGGCCTTTTCGTTAGCGGTTGAACCAGTGCTGGAGAAGGAGACTTCGGATAACCCGGCTCTTCCATCGGCGATGGCTTCAAGGGTGAAATCGCAAAGGCAGACGGTTGGGACTGGGAAGTCGCTGTCAGCAGAGCTGATGGAGAAGTGGTTGAACTTGTCCTCAGACAAGGAGTTGTTGATGACCATTGGCATGTGCTCATAGAGCCATGGGCCAGCAATGTTGAATAAACCGGTGTAGTTGATGAGGTAACGCTTCCAAGCGGTGGTCTGGGCTGGGTTCTTTTCAAACTCGCTGTCGTTGGAAGATTCTTCGGAGGAGTTGATGACGTGGAGTCTGAACTTGAGGTCAGAGATATCGTTGGCCTTTAAACCGAAGGACTGGTTGTTCCAGTTGTCGCTAAGGAATTTGAAGCCTTCTTCGAATTCGGAAGCGGCGTTGTTGTCATCGGCCATGTAAACGAGATAGAACTTCTCGCCATAGTCTTTGATGATGTCAGCGTAGTTGGCGCTCTGGATGGCTTCGAGTTCGGCTTTGGATTTCTTGGAGTTGTCGTCGTTGGTGTAGGCAACGTCATTGGCCTTTTCGATAGCAGCGGTGATGGCATCAGCTTTGGAGATGGTGGCATCAGCGGTATCCTCGCCTTCGAGGGAAAGCTGGTAGGAGCTATAGAAGGCGCCTTTGCCTGATTGGTTCCAGCTCGCAGCCCATTCAGTGATGTATGGGATAGAGAAGATGACAGCGAAGATGGCACCGACGATAAGAAGCGGTTGAACCCAGGCAGTCTCTTTAATCCAGCGCCAGATTCTGACGAAGAAAGCGCCGATGGATTTTAAGATGATCATTAGTATATATCCTCCGGGAAAGTGACCTGTTTCCTAGAAACAGCGTATAAATCATACCATTGTGACCCTCATACAGCAACACTAGGATTATTTTTATTAAAAAAATAAGAAGCCACCGAATAAAATAGGTCAAAAAGCCCTTTATACCCCATATGGGCATACCAATTGATTATTGACGATATTTTTTCAAAAATCCCCTGCAAAAACGCGGTATTTTTTGTTTTGAAAAACTTTCTAACGAAACCAGTTGAGAAAAGGGTTTTATATTCTATAATTACGGCGAGATGGGAAAACTCAAAAACAAAGTAAACGAATTAAAGACCGAATTTAATGACTGGCTCTACGACCACCATAAAACCAAGGCCTCAATAGGCTATGTTTTGGCCGTTCTCCTTTCTACGGTCAGCGCCCTTATCTTCGCCGTCGGCTTCAACACCTTCATGGATCTTGGAGTCCTTGTTGGAGAAGGGGACGTCCTTCACCAGAAGATTCTTTCCGGCGGCATGTCCGGTCTCTCCCAGGTCATAACCCTTATCTGCGAATTATGTGGTTGGAAGACTGTCGCAGAAGGTGGCACCCTTGATGAGCATACCGCTTACTCAATCCTCTATTTCGTCCTCAATGTCCCTCTCCTTTTCATTGCCTGGTTTGGCATTGGAAAGAGATTCTCGATCATGACCCTCGTCAACGTCGTCGAGACTTCTATCTTCATCAGATTATTCACAGTCACGAATATCCCATTCCTTAAACTCATCGCTGACTTCACCGTCCAGAACGGAGGCATGCTTTCTAGAGCCTTGTTCGGTGGCGTGTGCACAGGCTTGTCATCTGCTCTTGCCTATAAGGGCGACTTCTCCGCTGGTGGAGTCGACATCATCGCTTATTACATCGGCCTTAAGAAAAAGACCCTCGTCGGAAGCTATGCCGTCATCCTCAATGGCGCGACCCTCCTCGTCTTCATCCTTCTCTCAATCACCAAAGAGGGCTGGGGTGATGCCGATATGGCCGCTAGATATGTCGTAGGTGCCTTCTACACCGCGATCTACCTCTTCGTCACAAAACTTGTCGTCGATGCGATTAATACGAGGAACAAGAAAGTCAAAGTCGAGGTCGTCTCCTCTAAAGAGGCCCTTGGCGATGTCCTTATTGAGAGCTTCCCTCACGCTGCCACCAAGCTCAAAGGCAAAGGCGTCTATAGCGGCAAAGAGAAATTCGTCTTCATTATGGTTATCTCCTCAGATGAGCTTAACGCTGTCATGAGGCTAATCCAGAGAGAAGACAATGACAGCTTCGTTGAGGTAATGCCACTCATCAGCGTAGCTGGACGATTCTTCACGAAACCAATCAAATAAAAAAAGGAGCTGTTCAACGCAGCTCCTATTTTTTAACGCTTAAGAAATACTATTTCTTTTTTCCGCCGAAGAGATTCATGGCAGCCGGAAGAATAGCAAGGGCACCAGCGGCGATGTAAAGGATAGCGGCGATGATCCAAGTGGCGTTGAGGATGTAGTCTTTGTTGACGGCTTGGGCTTCTGCATTTTCAAGAGCAGGGGTCCAGGTGCATGGCTGGGAGATGAAGATGAAGACGCCAGCGATGACTAATGCGAAGAGAGCAACAAAGTTGAGGATTCCGGCGAATTTTTCCTTCTTGATAAGAGGAAGGATGATGCCACAGATAAGGGCAAGCATACCGACCATGGCAAGAATCCAGGCGAGAACAGCGGACCAAACAGCGTTGGTGTGGCCGGTTTTGACGACGAGGAAGGTGTCTGCGCCAAAGAGCGCCTCAGTGCTGGTGAGGTAAAGAGGATCGCCATTATTTGGGAAGTAGGCGAATGCTGGGGTTGCCATCATTAAAATAAAACCGACAATCGCGACGACAACAGCAATGATGCCGGAGTATTTAAGGAATGTTTTCATTCAAACAATCCACCTTTCGTCTTCCATTATATCTACAAAAAAAGCGGACTAACAACGAGCAATCATTAAAAACCAAGGTTTTAGTCACTTCGTTGGACAGGCTTTTTCAATCGTCATACAATACCCCCTGGGGGTATCTATGAAGAAGAAGTACAACGTAACCGGAATGATGTGCGCAGCCTGCCAGGCCAACGTCGATCACGCGGTTTGCAAAATCGATGGCGTCAATAGCGTCAACGTCTCTCTTTTGGCCAACAACATGGTCGTTGATTTCGATGAATCGAAAGTGAGCGATGAGACCATCATCCAAGCGGTCACCAAAGTCGGTTATGGCGCATCCCCATTCGTAAACGAATCCCTCAAAAAGATCCAAGAGAAAAAGAAAAAGGAATTGCGTGCGCGCTTCACACGCTTGATAGTTTCTCTTTCTCTTCTCGTTCTTCTCATGGTCGTTTCAATGGGAGGCATGATGGTTCATGAGTATGCTCATTGGCCAAGCATGGATGATCCTAATTTCTCCCTCATAGCCTTCATAGAAGTAACTCTTCAGATCCTTATCCTTGTCCCAATAATCATCATTAACTTCAATTACTTCACCTCTGGCTTCAAGAGCCTTTTCAAGCTCCATCCGAACATGAATAGCCTCATCGCTTTAGGAAGCTCTATATCCCTTTTATATAGTCTTTATTCATACGCGATGATGATTGTTGGCTGGGTCAATAACGATGTCAGTCAGGTTATGGTTCATTTTATGAATCTCTACTTTGAGGCGGCAGCGATGATTCTTGTCTTCGTCTCAATCGGAAAGTACTTCGAAAAGAGAGCGACAAGCAAAACGACAGAATCGATCACTGACCTCATGGCCCTCACTCCTGACACCGCCTATGTCTTAAGGAATGGAGAAGAAGTGGAGGTCCAAACCGAATCCCTCATGCTCGATGATTTGGTTGTCGTGAAACCAGGACAATCAATCCCAACGGATGGAATCATCGTAGATGGCTATGGCGATATCGACGAATCGACCATCACCGGAGAATCTCTCCCAATCCACAAAGCCAAAGGTGACAAAGTCATTGGAGCGACCATCAACAAGAACGGCTCATTCACTTTTAAAGTCACCTCAGTTGGAAAAGACACAACAATCTCTCAGATCATCGGCCTTGTTGAAAAAGCCAGCGAATCCAAAGCCCCGATGGCCAGACTCGCTGACAAAATATCTTTGATATTCGTTCCGACCGTCATCGGATTATCAATCATCACCTTTGTTGTTTGGATGATCCTCACGAATCTTAATATCGTTCCTGTCGCCGCAACAAGAACACCTCTTTCCTTGTCCTTGAGGTTTGCCATAACCGTTCTTGTCATCTCCTGCCCATGCGCTTTAGGTTTAGCGACGCCTGTCGCCATCATGGTCGGAACGGGCAAAGGCGCGGAGAATGGCATTCTCATCAAATCCGCGGAGGCCTTTGAAAGACTTGAGAAGGTCGACTATGTCCTTTTCGACAAAACCGGAACCTTGACCAAAGGCGAGACAAGCGTCCGTGGAATCAAGGTCTATGAAGGGGACGAACCTTCTCTCCTCAAAGTCGCTGCGGCAGTGGAGGCCTATTCCGAACACCCTCTCTCCAAAGCGGTCGTAACCGAAGCCAAAAAGAGAGGAATCGAATACTCCCTCAGCAAGTCTTTCGAATACATTTCAGGCGAAGGTGTGGAGGGCGATGAAACAGTCATCGGAAACGCCTCTCTCATGAAAGAAAAAGGAATCGATATCGCAAAAGCAGAGACGGATTTCCTTTCCTTCTCGAAGCAAGGTTGGACACCTCTATATGTCGCGAAAGACAAACTCGTAATTGGCCTTGTTGCCATTGGCGATGAAGTCAAAGAAAACAGCCGATTTGCCATAAAATCCCTGCAAAACCTCGGTAAAAAGGTTTTCATCGTCACCGGAGACAACAAGATTACCGCTCAAGCGATCGCTGATTCTTTAGGGGTTAATGATGTATATTCAGAAGTCCTTCCAGGGGACAAAGAAGCAATCGTTTCTAAGCTCCAAGAAGATGGTCATAAGGTCGCTTTCATTGGTGATGGCGTGAACGACGCTCCAGCCCTTACGAAAGCCGATATTGGTATCGCTATCGGAGCGGGCTCTGATATCGCGATCGATTCCGCTGACATCATCCTTGTGAGAAGCGATCCGCTTGATGTCGTGTCCGCGATCGAACTGAGCCATAAAGTCGTCTTGAACATCAAAGAGAATCTTGGCTGGGCCTTCTTCTATAACCTCTTGCTCATCCCTCTTGCGGCAGGAGTGCTCTACCCATACGTCATCATGCAGCCAATGTATGGCTCAATCGCTATGTCGATATCTTCAGTTACCGTCGTCCTCAATGCGTTGAGGCTACGCCTATTCAAAAGAAAAGCTATTAAAAAAGGAGAATAAATATGCTTAAAAAACAAATCGTCAACATCGAAGGAATGATGTGCGAAGGCTGCGCCCGCACAGTCACCAGCGTCCTTGAAGCCCTCCCAGGCGTCAAGAAAGTTAAGGTCTCTTATCAGAAAGGCATCGCCGAAGTTAAAGCGGAAGCCCCTCTTTCTGAGGAAGAGTACAAAAAGGCTTTAGGAGAGACACGTTTCAAATTCGTGTCATTAAAGTAATGAAAGCAGATCCAAAAAAGGTTAAACGCCAGCTCGCTATAGCGAAAGGTCAGATCGAAGGCATCCAGAAGATGGTGGATGAAAACGCCTACTGCATCGACATCTCAAACCAACTCATGGCCGCGATCGCCGTTTTGAAGAAAGCCAATGAGATCGTCCTTTTGGCCCACATCAAACACTGCGTCCATGACGCATCCTGTGAAAACGAATTAGACGAGAAACTGAGTGAAGTTGGAGCTTTGCTCCATAGAATGGGCGAATAGCAGGGCTGAAGCACTATTTTTTCCAGCCATCTGGTTTTTTAATTGTTTCTAGCTTTTCCATAGTGTGGTGGGTGTAAGAATACTTTTTGACCTCAATCCCCTCTATGGTTTCATATTTGCCACTCTTCACGTTCTTTATTGAAACAGAATCGCTCACAATTCCGAGCAAGTATTCGGTTTTTGACGAACTATATAAACAGGACAGCACCAATGCATTTCTGAAATATTTTCCATTTTTGGACAAGAAATCAATGTTCACGTGCAGCCCTGCTTTTTTGATTAAGAAATACAACATCATCGCAGATGTTCTTGTGTTTCCTTCTCTGAATGGGTGAATATGCCAAAACTCTGAGACAAAATAGCAAACTTTCTTTATTTTTTCTTTTGGATTTAATGAATTCCACTCTACCTTTTCAAATTCCTTTTGGAGATCGTTGAGGGCTTCCTTTAGATAAGATGCAAAAACATAATCTACTGAGCGGTTGTTTAGAAGCGGCTCACCTTTAAAAATGTCGATGGTTCTTAATTGGCCAGCCCATTCATACAAGTCTGAGAACAAGCGCCTGTGTATCTCTAAGCAATCAGAAATGCTCCCTAATTGGAAATTGCTGTTTTTCAAGCCATCAATAGCAAACAAGGCGAATGATGTTTCAACTTGATCGAGGTGTTTTTCGTCTTTGATGTCGAGTTTGTTAATTAGAACATTTGTTCCTTCGTAAACATAGGGATCTCTCATCGATTAATAAAACCTCCCTATTTATTTATACATTCTCCCAATGGCAAATTTCGCAGTTTCTAGATCGATTTCGCCACGTTTATAAAGCATAAATATACGTTTGGTATCTTCGCTTGGCTTAACGCCGTCGACCATAGCTACAGCAGAAGCGAAGTCAAAATCCTCTTCGTCTTTTGAAGGAGCGGATAATTCAAAAGGCATTCCGTTATGGTTGACTGCCGCCGTTAAGAAAAGTGTTATGGCCTGGCTGGTTGTCAAACCGATTGATTCAAAAATGGAATCGGCCTTTCTTTTTATTTCTGGCGTTACTCTGGTGTGTACGGTTTCTGTTTTTGGCATGTGTGTTTCCTCGACATAATTGTATCACGATTGCGACACACTAGTATCTTTATAAATAAAAAAGTTCCAATTTCTTGGAACCGATCAATTCAAGTTTGGCGGAGAAGGAGGGATTTGAACCCTCGCTGGACTTGCGCCCACTATCAGTTTTCGAGACTAACCCCTTCAGCCGCTTGGGTACTTCTCCGGCGTGAGAAATCATAACCCACAGCATGTCTCTTTAGCAAGAAAACTCTTATGCTAAATCAATTTGTTCCCTTAATGGCTTTTATGCGTGTTAAAATGCTCTCGTGGTCTAAGACCACATTTTAGTCATGGCAGAGTTTTTCAAGAACATCGTTAATTGGCTCTCTGGCCTCGATTGGCCGTTCATTTTCAGAGTGGCTCTTTTCGTTCTTGCCGTCGCCAGCGTCATTGTCTTCTTGATCACCTTCCTTCTCGCAAGGAAAAAAGATGATGAATATTTCAAGGCCATGACCTATGAAGCTTCGAATATCCGCGTATACAAAGTCGACAACACTTTGGATGTCGTCACCTTCTTCAATCTTGGCGCCATGAGCGAGAAGCGTACCTGCTCCATCCAGCAGTTCTATGATTCCTTCCCAGGACATGAGCCTAACCGCATCAAGGTTTGGGTCAATGACGTCCTCGAAGGAAAGCAAACCACCGATTACCTTCAGACAACCGTCTTCTTCAAGAAGTCCACGAAGAAGTTCCCGGCCTTCCTTAGAGTGGCCAAAAGCGATCCAGTCAAAGGCATCGTCCACTTAGAGAGCTACATCCTTCTTGAGAAGAAGACAGGAAGGTCGCTCAACGGTCCTTCTCTCCTTCTTTCCTCTGAACGTGATTTCGTCGATTACCTTAAGGCCAACGGAACTAGCAACGGCATGACCTTCTGCTTCGCGATCAGGCCAAAATATTATGGTTTTGCTGAGGGAAATAAAGAAACGAAGCTCAATCGTTCCTTCCTTCTTAGATACCGTTTGGCCCTTGAGCCATTCGTCAAAGCGCCTGCCAAACTCCTTGGCGGGGGAGAGGCGGAATACATCATCGCCAACTACGACATGAACGACAACACCGAGGCCATCAGCTTCGCCCTCAAGGTCGTTAACAGCGTCACCTCATCCCTTAAAGCGAACCGCAAACCACACGACCCTCTCTTTGAGATCAAAGTTGGTGTCGTCGCGAACAAAGACCTTCTCGGTGACGGAACCGCTATTCTCCTTGCCTCAAGGAAATGCGCGGCCAACGCCTTCGAATATCCTTCGTCCGTCTACTTCTACAAACAGGGTATCGACGATTACGCGGAGACAAGCGAATCCGGCAACTACCGCAGCGAGGTCGAGCGCATCATCTACGAAAAGAAGATCCTCTACACATATCGACCCGTCTACTCAATCGGAAGAAGACGCGTTTACGGCTTCATCGGAAGAGCGGAGCCTACCGCCGACTGCGCCTTCTACAACATGGAAGAGCTTAAGAACTACGCTCTTAGAGCGAAAGACGAGAAGAACCTCTTCGCCGCCATCGCCAAGAACCTAGTCGGAACATACATCGCCGAAAGAGAGCTCAAGAGCCAAAAGCTCTTCTACCCAGCCCTCATGAGCGAATTAGAATCGATCCCTACCTTCTTCAAGCGTCTAAGGAACGCCAAAGAAGCGAACCTCGTCTTCACCTTAAAGGAGTCTGACGTCAATAACGTCGTCGGTTCCGTCGGTGTGGCAGAGGTCATAAGGCTCATCAAGGACATCCACGAGAATGGCTACGACATCGCCTTCGTCCTAAGCGGCAAAGCTCTCCTCATCGACCAAGATATCTTGGCCTTAGGTGATAGCTTCATCGTCGACTTCAGCTCACACGGCAGCGAGCGTAACATGGACGCCACGATCAGGTCACAGCTCCACGCTCTCGTAGAGAGGCTCATCAGATTCAAGAAGCCGATCATCGCCAGCGATCTAAAGAACTGGGATTCGATCGAACTCGTCGTCAGCAGTGGCATCGACTACATCAGCTGCGACATCTTCGCCCCGTTCAGCCGCGAGATCGTCGAGGTGAGCGAGAAACACGAGACCCGTGTCCTTGAAATGAAAGGTATCAACACAAACTGGAAAGGGAAATAATCATCAACATGGAAAACAAAAACAACGCAATCACATCGCAATCACAGGATTTCGCCCAATGGTATACGGACGTCGTCCGCAAAGCGGAGCTCATGAACTATGCCTCCGTCAAAGGCTTCATCAACTACTTGCCTTACTCTTACGCCATCTGGGAAGAGATCCAGAATTACTTCAATAGGCGCATCAAGAATGAGCTTGGCGCCAAGAACGTCTACCTCCCTCTCGTCATCCCGATGAGCATGTTCAACAAAGAGAAAGAACATGTCGAAGGCTTCGCCCCAGAGGCCCTCATCGCCACGATCGGAGGAGCCAAGCAGCTCGAAGACCCCCTCGTCATCCGTCCAACCTCCGAGATTCTCTTCAGCGACCTCTACAAACAGATCGTCTCCTCTTATAGAGACCTCCCGATTTCCTTCAACCAGTGGTGCTCCGTCGTCCGTTGGGAAAAGACCACCCGCCCATTCCTCCGCGGCTCTGAATTCCTTTGGCAGGAAGGACATTGCTTATTCGAGACCGAAGAAGAAGCCAGAGACAACGTCAAGAAGGCCCTCGACATCTATGATGACCTTGGCCGCGACTTATTGGCCATCCCATTCCTCAAAGGCAAGAAGACCGAGAACGAGAAGTTCGCCGGCGCTATTGCAACCTACACCATCGAGGCTCTCATGCCAGATGGAAAGGCCCTCCAAAGTGGCACTTCCCACTATTTAGGACAGGGATTTGCTGAGGCTTATGGAATTTCTTACCTCGGAAGACAGAACAAACTTGAGACCCCTCACCAGACCTCTTGGGGCGTCTCCACAAGACTCCTTGGCGCCATCATCATGGTCCATGGCGATGACAATGGTCTTGTCCTCCCTCCACGCGTTGCCCCGACCCAGGTCGTCATCGTCCCGATCAAGATGCAAGCCGAAGGTGTCCTCGATGCCTGCCACGAGATCTACGATTCCCTCAAGAAGCAGGGCATCAGGGTCAAGC
>JAFZUD010000086.1 GCA_017618495.1 Bacilli bacterium
AGGATCTTATGCGTATAGGATTGATGCGAAACATCGAGAATAAGCTTATCTTTCGGGAAATCAAAGTTGCGATGCAAGGCCACAGTCAGCTCGACTACACCTAAGTTAGAGCTAAGATGTCCGCCGTATTCCGACGTTGCCCTGATGATTTCTTGTCTGATGTCCTGGCAAAGCAAAGTCAAAGACTCGCGTTTCAAACCTTTGACAACGCTTGGATCCTTAATGGTTTTTATGTCGATGTGCTCGATCTCTTTTGCCATGTTTAAATAACTTAAAAACTACTAATAATTAACTTAAATGTTATTGCTTATCTTTGATAACTTGAATTTTTGTCTCTGCTTCGTCTAAGGACTTCTGCAGATCTTTAATTAAGGAGTTTCCTTCCTCATAAAGCTTCATAGCATCTTCTAAGGAAAGGGTTGTGTTCTCGACTTTTTCAACAATCTCGTTTAAACGAGTTAGCTTTTCTTCGAAAGTTTTGTTCTTTTCCATAAGGTTTACTCCTTGGAGGTGACTTTAGACGTTATTGTTCCATCTTTCAATACGCTTTTTAGCGTGTCACCCTCTGCTATTTGTTTTACAGATGTAACAATGTTACCTCTTTCATCCGTCGTCATGGAATAGCCGCGGTTAATGACATTATGTGGATTTAATGCGTCTAGTCTAGACGACAATGAATGAACTTGATTCCTAGACATCTCAAAGAGATGACCTAAAGACATTTCTAAACGCTTTGACAGCTGCTGAACTTCTTCCTTGGCTTTTGCGTGGTTAGAAGATGGATTCTTAAAGAATGGTCTGGCGCTAAGAGCGTTAAGTTGATCCCTTTTCTTAGAAAGGAGATTCTTCATCGCGGTGTTAAGCGCATCTTCTGAACCAAGCAAAATGGCTCTTATCTCTTGCTGATCTGGGGTTGCAGCTTCAGCTGCCCCTGTCGGCGTGCTGACTCTTAAGTCTGAGACGTAATCGATCAATGTGGTGTCTATTTCGTGTCCTACCGCAGAGATGCAAGGAATAGTACAAGCGTATAGTTCTCTGGTTAGGGCCTCGTCATTAAACGCGCTAAGGTCCTCATTTGAGCCGCCGCCGCGTGCGATGATTAAAATATCGATTTCAGTCGTTTCCGCTCTCCTGAGGGCCTTTAAGAGCTCTTTTGGGGCATCCTTGCCCTGGACAAGCGATGGAAAAACGAGAATTTCGCATAATGGCCAACGTCTGGAGATGTTTTTGATAAGGTCAGCCTCTGCGGCGCTCTTGTCCCCTACAATCAAACCAATGCTCTTAGGGAATTCAGGGATCGGCTTCTTATGGGAAACATCAAACAAACCTTCGGCCTGGAGTTTCTTCTTGAGCGCCTCAAGAGCTAGCAAAGCGGCTCCCTGACCGAACTTTTCGAGGGTTTTTACTGTAAAGTTATAGCGGCCTCTACCGACATAAACGCTCACAGAGCCTAACGCGATAACCTCATCTCCGTTTTTAGGTTCGAACGGCAAATACAGGTAGTTATCACCCCAAAGGATGCATGGAAT
>JAFZUD010000087.1 GCA_017618495.1 Bacilli bacterium
GCTACCACTGAATCCAAGTCCTCCGGTGACTAAGACAGTCTTCATTTTGTCTTTTCCTCTTTGCTATGTTTCTTTTTCTCTTTCAAGAGAGCCTCTTTGGCTTCGAAGATTTTCTCAGCTTCGTGTTTGGAGGCTTTGGCAGAGTGTTTTTCGACTTTGTGATGTTTCTTCTGCTCGATCGCAATCGCGTGGTCAGAATGCTGGATGGCATTAAGGAAGACTTCAGCGATGATGCGGTTGATAGAAGACTGGATGGACATTCTCAAAGCGATGAGACCAAGGGAGTCAACGAGATGCTGTTCCGCTTGTTCAGGATCGGTCTCTTTGTTCTTCTCGTATTCTCTCGCAAAGCGATCGACTCTCTGTTTGGCGAGCGCAATCGTGTTCTTAGCGATGCTCGTGCTCATGAGACGGAAGAAGGTGTAAAGAACGGATTTGTCCGCGCTGACATCGTTGTCGAGAGCGATAAGGTTGGATAACTCTGACATAGTCAGAGAATTCTTCAAAGAACAGATGGCTAAAAGGTAGCCAAGGTGAACTTCGTTGTACTTCTTTCTCTCTGGTTCCTTGATGATCTTCGCTTTGACATAGTTGTTGACCATGTAGGAAGTGAGGATCTCGGAATCGTGTGGGGAAAGAGGGGCTAAGGTCTTGTTGATATAGCCGACGACCTGTTCCATATAGAGAGGAACGGTTGGGAGTTCCTTATAGGAAGGAAGCTCATAAAGAGAGGCGTTTTCGAGCCAGTCTTGTAATTTCTTAAGTTCTTCGTCCATTGTCATCTTTTGTCTAGCTCCTCCTTCAGGCATCTAGAGACTTCAGCGGCATTGACTTTGCCGTGAGATGCTTTCATGACCTGGCCGACGAGGAAGCCTAAGGCTCTGTCTTTGCCAGCTTTGTAATCGGCAATCGACTGTGGGTTGGCATTGAGGACATCGGTGACGAAGGCCATGATGGTCGAGGTGTCGCTCACCTGGGCTTCGATATGAAGTTCCTCTTTGGCCTCTTTTGGGGAGATGCCATCCGAAATGACCTTATCAAGGATGCTGACGCACTGCTTGTGGGAGAGTCCGCCAGTCTCTTGCATGAGGACGATTTCAGATAAATATGCCGGTTTTAGCGGTAATTCTTTGATTTTCATGGCGTGCTTATTGAGGTAAGCGTTGATTTCGACGATAAGGAAGTTGGCCAAATCTTTGGCGTTCTTAACGTCGCCCATACCTGCCTCAAAGAAGGCGGCCATATCTGGATCGGTGAGGATGATTTCCGCGTCGACTGGAAGGAGTCCAGCGGCTAAATATCTCTCAAGCTTGGAATCATAAAGCTCTGGGCAAGTCGCGATAGCGTCTTCGACGAATTTGTCGCTGAGCTTGATTGGGGTGATGTTTGGTTCGCAGAAGTATTTGTAGTCGACGGCGTCGGTCTTAACACGCATGAGGACGGTCTTACCACTACCTTCGTCAAACCTTCTGGTCTCTTGTCTGACGGATTGTCCGGAAAGAAGGAGTTCGGCCTGACGTTTGATTTCATAATCGATCGCAAGCTCAACGTTCTTGAAGGAGTTGATGTTCTTGATCTCGACCTTGGTGCCGAATTCTTTCTGACCGATTGGGCGGATGGAGATGTTGGTGTCGCAGCGGAGGGAGCCTTCTTCCATCTTACCGTCGGAGGTTCCGCTATAAAGGACGATGTTACGGATGGCTTCGGCGTATTGTCTGGCCTCGGAGCCATTGGACATATCTGGCATGGAGACGATTTCGACAAGAGGGGTTCCCGCACGGTTATAGTCCATGAGGGTGTAATCCATGTAATGCTCTTGCTTGCAGGTATCCTCTTCCATGTGGATACGTTCGATGCCGATCTTCTTTTTGCCAGCTGGGGTATCGACTAAAACATAGCCGTTCTTGCCAATTGGTCTGGCTTGTTGGGTGATTTGGAATCCCTTTGGAAGGTCGCTGTAGAAATAGTTCTTTCTATCGAAATAGAGGGTGTGGTCGATCGTCATATGGAGCGCGTTAGCGACACGGATGGCGTTGATGACC
>JAFZUD010000088.1 GCA_017618495.1 Bacilli bacterium
AGGACAGCGCGGTTATGCATCTTGGCCTTAATCGCGTTCATATTCATCTCGTCATGCACTTCGTTGTATTTCTCGTTTGGAAGAGCGAGTTGGCTGTAGTCAAATCTTTTGATGAGCCTTGGTCCAATCTCGAGGATGTATTCATCGGTCATTAATTTGCTGTCGGTGATACCCAAAGCCTCGATCTCTTTGAGATCATCGCTTGTGACATAGGCAGCGCAAACGCAGATAGGGCCGAAGAAATCTCCGGTGCCGACTTCGTCTGAACCGATTTGTGGATAGACATTAATTATCTTTTTGGAAAGAGGGTTAGCAAGGGCTTTTGGGGAAGAGCCTTTCGCGTCTTTGTCCCAAAGGCGGACTTCATTTTCCGCGTTAGGGCCTTGGAAGACGACTTTCACATGGCCTTTCTTGTTTTTCTTGTAGATGGCCACTGACAAACCTTCGGCCTGATAAAAGAGGTCGATGTACTCGTTTGGGCTATCTCCGGCCATGTCGCCATAAAAGGAACGCATTTTCTTAAGCGTTTCCTCGTTTGGCTCGATGCTATATACCTTAACCGGCATTTTCATACTATTGATTTTACCCCTTCCTCCTCTCTTTAATCACCATATTTCGTCTCTTTGGGGCTTTTTTGTTGTTTTTGGGGGAGGGGTTATAATAGGAGCATGATCAAAACAAACTTGCTCTTCCTTCTCAAGCCGAAGGCTGACCTGGTCTATCTTTTCGACGACTGCACTCTCCGTCAGGCGATGGAGAAGATGAAGGCTCATCGTTATAGCGTGGTCCCTGTCATCAATCGTGAAGGCAAATACGTTAGGACCATCAGCGAAGGCGATCTTTTGGCGTATTATAGCGACCACAAGCTTAATTTTGAGGAGTCCGACAAAGTCATTTTGAGCGATGTACCTAGCTATAGATCGTACGCTTTAGGGGCAATATCTGCCGAGCCAAAGGATATTCTCGACCTCATCATGGGCCAGAACTTTGTCCCTTTAGCCGATGACCAAGGCACCTTCATCGGCATTGTCACCAGACAAGCCGTGATGAGGGCTTTCATCGAAGGCGAGAGCGAAGCTCAGTAGCGAAACTTGATTAACCGAATCCAACACCTTGCGTATAGGTGATATAATCACCATATGCAAAACGCTTACGAAAAATTCGAATTTGATAAGGTAACTGAAAAGCTTGCCTCTTATACACGCACCGAGGGCGGAAAGCATAAAGCCCTCTCTTTGAGGATGTTCGATAACTCGATCGCTCTCGAAAGAGAACTTGCTTTCACCCAAGAGATGATGGACATCTTAGACCGCTTTGGAAACCTTCCAATCACCGTGTCTAGCGACCTTTCCAAGGCCATCGACTTAGCCAAAAAGGGCGGGGTCCTTGGCATCACCGAGCTCGAGAGAGTTGCCTCCGATATCCTCCTCCAAGCCGCTTTGAGACATTACTTCAAACAAGTGGACAGCTCTCCTCTTTTGCTCGAGTACGTCTCACATTTCCCAGATATCTCAAACGTCGAGAAAGAGATTCATAGGGTAATTGCCCCAGATCTCACTATCTTTGATAATGCCTCGCCAAAACTCAGCACCGTCCGTCATGCGATGAGACGACTTGAGAACGAGATGAAGAAGAAACTCAATTCCATCCTTGAAGCCAACAAAGAGTGGCTTAGCGATTACACATTGACCCTCAAGAACGGACATTATGTTCTTCCTGTCGCCAATTCATACAAGAGCAAAGTCCGCGGCATCGTCCAGGATGTCTCCAATAGCGGTGGCACGACCTTCATCGAGCCTGAGATCCTCGTCGAGATGAATAACAAGATGGTTGAACTCCAAAATGATGAGAGGGATGAGATCCATCGCCTCCTCATGGAACTAACTGGCGAAGTCCTCTCCCACGAAGAGGAAGTCCTTTTGAGCAACCAGATGATCGCCTATCTCGATTTCTTAATGGCCAAAGGCAACTACGCTCACGAAAATGACGCGCATATCGCCTCGTTATCGAAGAAATCGGTCGTTGATATGATGAATGCGAGACACCCTCTTTTAGACAGGAAGAAGGTCGTCCCTAACGATTTCATGCTCGATGAGAAAACCTCACTCATTGTCATCTCTGGTCCTAATGCCGGTGGCAAAACCGTCGCCCTCAAAACCATTGGGCTTCTTGTCATGATGAACCAATCCGGCTTAGCCCTCCCTTGCGATCAAGGCGCTGAGCTAGGTTTCTTCCGACATATTTATGTCGATATCGGCGACTCCCAGTCTTTAAGTGATAACCTCTCGACCTTCAGCGGTCATATGAAGAACCTTTCTGAAATCCTTTCAAACGTCGGAGGCAAAGACCTTGTCCTCCTTGATGAGCTTGGAACCGGAACCTCGCCGAAAGAAGGAGAGGCCATCGCCTATTCCGTTATCAATTATTTGCTTGAGAAACACGCCATAACTTTGGTGTCGTCTCACTTCGAAGGCCTTAAGGCCTATGCTTTATCGCATCCTGAGGTCACTAACGCCTCGATGATGTTTGATGAGGAAACATTGACCCCAACCTACAAACTCAAGATGGGTTTGCCAGGCGAATCATACGGCCTTGTCGTTGCCAAACGCTTCGGAGTTCCTGAAGAGGTCCTAAAGAAAGCCTCCTCTTATCTAAGCGAGCACGAAGACCTCTCAGTCAGTGAGGCCATCAAGAAACTGAGCGAAGCAACTCGCCTCGCCGAAGAAGAGAAAACCAAGCTCGCCATCGAAAGAACCAAAGTGGAAGGGGAAGCCAAAGCCCTTAAGTCCAAAGAGGCCGCTTTAGCTAAGCGCGAAGAGAATTTCCTTAGCGACGTTGAAGCCAAGAAGAACGCCATGTTAGGCGATTATGAAGAGCAGATGCAGGAGCTACTTAAGAGCGTCCAGCGTCCTGACGTCAAACCTCACGAGGTCATCGCAGCGAAGAAGAAGCTCGAAGACCTTCAGGAAGAAGTGAAGAAAGAGACCTTCGATGGTCCTCTTTCCGTCGGCGATTACGTGGC
>JAFZUD010000089.1 GCA_017618495.1 Bacilli bacterium
ACATAAACGCACCTCCTTTCCTAATCGATGTATCCGATCATCACGCTTCTTGCGACCTCGAGAACCATGGTATCGCGCGAGATGATGATGGGTTCGTATTTGCGGACGACGACGAATTCGAAGATTCCCCCTACTTCCACATAATCTTTGCCGACGGGGATGATGTCGGCTTTAGCGCTTTGCCTCACATATTTCATAGTCTCTTTGCTGATTCCGCCTTCCAAAGAGATGAGATGCCCTGCTGTTACTGCGGCCGTGTCGAGAACGCTATAGATTTGCTGGATGGTTGTCAGGTCGCCGACATAGGCCATGACCTGAATCGAGAAAAACAAAGAGAGAAGAAAACCTAAACTAGATCCCATATGCAAGATTCCCCATGATTACGACGATCGCGACGATGATTAGCCCCATCGTTAAGGCGCTGTCTGCCAAAGGCAGAAAGTTGTTGTTATTGAGAGTGCTTTCGAATTTGCTTAGCTCGTATTTCTTTTTCTCCGCGGCAACAGAAGAGAAGACGCTTTCGAATTGCTGGATGTATGTGGATGAACCGCCTTCATTGCCCATCTTGTAGATGCTTATCATCACTTGGCGGATCTCTAGGCTCTTGAAGTGCTCAGAGAAAGAGAGATAAGGCTTAACGCTTTTGTCTTTATCAATCTCCTCTAAGAGCGTTCTTAGGAGATCACTCATATCCAGTGAGCTGTAACGGATGCAGTCTTCTAAGGCGTTATAAACCGGTCTCCCGTTGCCGACGAAGATCTTGAAATAAGAGAAAACGTGGACAAATTCCTTCTCAAGGGCCTCGTCTTTGACCTTCTTGACTCTCGAGGCTTTTCCTAAAAGGAAATAGTCCCCTACAATCGCTAGAAGAACGATCGATAATGAAGCGATTAGGACTTTAGTCGCCTTGTAAACCAAGAAGGCGACCGCGATGAGAAAGATGTTGCCGATGATCATGAGGGCAATCTCTTTCTTTGGGTTTAGTCCTGCTTCTTTAAGAGTGAGAGCCCAGGGCTTTTTCGGTTTTTTCTTTTTCTTCATGTCATTTCCTTTCTAGGCTCACCTTCTCGCCTGTGTATGACCTTACGTAGATGTAGAAAGAGATAATCGCGATGATGAAGTACGCTGAAGCCGTTAAGAGATACGGAAGGTTCTTCGTCAAAGTGTCGTAGAAGTTCGACAAACCGAAGCGAAGAAAGGCCAAGACAACGGTGCTTAGAAACCAGAGGGAACCATACTGGACGAGGGATTTCTTTCTGATGGTCTCCAAGGAGTTGTTCTTCTCTTCGTTGAAAGTCGCTTCATTGAGCAAGGGCGAGGCAATCTCTATGAGGTCGCCGCCTTGTTCGATATAGGCTTTGACGATGGAAAGGAAGACGTGATAGATGTCTTCCTCAAAATACCTTGGAAGGTATTCGAGTTTCTCCATCGTGGTCATCGGGGCTATAGATTCAAGGACGGCTTTCTCTTCCCCTTTCGCATCGATTGTGGCGTCCTCAAAGGCTTGATCGAGCGATGACGTGACGGAAAGCGAGATGATGAAGTGATTGATGAAGTTGAATACTTCATGGTGTTTCCTCCTTTTGTCGAGATACCTTTTGATGAGGGGCTTTATGAAAACGAAGGAGATGACGAAATAAGAAAGGAAGACGATTCCGGCAATCATGAGGGAGCTCGTCGTCACATAGGCGATGACCCCAAAATAGAAGGACAGAAACAAGTAAGCGAAGATGCCTTTCATGCCTTTTCTCCTTTCGTATAAAGCACAGTTATCTTTTTGCTCTTCTCATCAAGATGGCCAATCTCTTTGATATAGCGCCGTATTGAGCCATCTGGCGCGTTTTCTTTCTCAACATAGACGAAATAGCGAAGATGCCTCGAAATGTCTTCCATGAGCTCGTCTTTGAAGAGCCTGCGGTTGCCAATCATCGCTAGCCTAGCGACGCGGTCAGGCATGGCTCTTAGTTTCTCGGCGTGAATCGTGGTGATTATGGGGTGGCCGCTCATGGCGCTAAGAAGGGCATCAAGCATCTCCTCCCCTCTTGCTTCAGCGATGACGATGTAGTCCGGGTCATTCCTTAAGGCGTTCTTGATGAGGGATGAGAAAGACGCTCCTCTCCCTTGCTCATTCACTAACCAGGTTGTGAGATCGATGTTCTCGTTCTCAACCATGTCGAGTTCCTCAACGTTGTCGATGACGATGACCCTTGTGCATGGAGCCATGTTCTGAAGCAGCCATTTCTGGAGCTCAGTTTTGCCGCTAGAGACCTTTCCGCCGATGACAATCGATTCGCCGTTTTTGATCAAACGACGCAGGATTTGCATGGATTTTTCGTCAAAGAAGCCTGAATTGTCGGTGATTTTGCAATCATTGCTCTCTAGGCGAATCGCGAAGGTAAAGGTCTTCTCATTCCTCTTTCTAGCAAGGGAAGAGTTGACTGCGTTGATGCGATATCTCCCAAAACTGATATCTAAGATTGGACATTGAACGCTGAACTGATGTTCAGTGAGATTGGCGAGTTGTCTAAGGAAAGAAGAGACTTCCTCTTTCTTGATTTCGATGTCCGCTTTCTGGCGTCCTTTGAGGTTGGAGACATAATAGATGGACTCGCCGTTATACGAGATGTCAGTCACACCTTCTTGGCTGATGAGAGGTGAGAGGAATGAGCTTTCAAGATAGGCTACTGGGTCTCCGCTCATAAGGCTTTCCCCTTTCTAATCTCAAAGCCTTTCGAAGAGTGGTAATGATAGGTTCCATTGAACGTACAATCGAAAGTGACATTGACTAAATACGGAGTGCCAAGCGTAACCCCATCGCCATCTTTAAAATCCAAATCAACATTCCAGGCGCTGACGTAATACTTGCTAAGGCTCTCGGTGAAATATCTCGACGCGATTTTGACGAAGAGCTTCCTCTCAAAATAAGCCGGACCGCCATAAGGGTCGGATACCACCGCGTTTTGGGCGTAGGTGAAATCGAAAGCAGAGAAAGTGTTGATAATGCCGGTCGATGTGTACGAAAAGGAATAAGCCGAGATTGAGAAGACGAAGAGGGCGATGAAAAGAAGGAAGTTAAGCATCAGTTTTCACCTCCGTCACGTAGTAGCGGCTATTGATCTTTGAACCGACGTCATTAGACTCACGGAAAACCGTGAAAGAGTGGTAAAGGGTGTCGCTATTCTGGTCCCCTACGCCTTCTAACACGATTTCGCATTCATAAAACCTTCCTCGCACGCCTTTGACAGGAGGCAAATAGATTTGGGTTGTGAATTCATATCCGTCGGAATCTTTGTGAAACTCGTTTGTCTGGTAACGGAGGTCGCTTTTAAGGTAAAGCCCCTTCTTGGAACGCAGATAGGACTCGTTGCCGTTTGGGATAAGTTCCAAAGGGGCGCTGATATATGGGATGTTGAACTGGTTGGTTTTCCTTGTGCCGATATGGAAATCATCAAGATAGTTATAGAAACGGATTTCTCCTTTTCTCATCGTCATAGGCGATTGCGAATAATCGTAGTTGATGAGGTTGAACCTCATATCTCTCAACGGCAAAAGTCCCTGCGAATCCGTCTCATATTCGTCTTCAAGGCCTTTTGAACGCACTGTCACATAACGTGGGTAACCCGCGATCAAGTCGCCTCTATAGAAACCTCCGAACGTCTTTTCATTAGTGAATTCGCCATCCTTGCCAGCAAACGTGGTTGGATAGACATATCCGTAAGGAACCTCAGTCATCCATGATTCAACCGTTTCTGGGGCCACCATCACTCTCGTTTCAAGCAAAAGATATTGTTCAACGTCCCCAACACGAAGCCTTGAATATGGGACTTCCACATCAAAATCGATCACCTGCCCTTTTTTGTATTGATGAAAATCAAACCTAGACTCTATGTAGGTAAGGCCAGGACGCGTGTTTCCGTATGATTCAGTTTTGTTCTTGCCGTTTTCTTTGTAGGTGTGGTTCACATCGAAAACAAAAGCGATTTCCGCATCTTTGAGCATATGCATGTGAAGAGTCATCCTTCGGTCTTTTTGGTCGTTCGGGGCCCAATAGAAGTCTTCGATGTAGCAAGTCTCGGCGACGGTGAGCCAAACGAAATTGAAAGACCAGGCCGAAGAAAGGAAAGGCGTAAGCAAAGAAAGGATGAAGAGCAGAGGCTTCAACTTACC
>JAFZUD010000090.1 GCA_017618495.1 Bacilli bacterium
CGCCATCGTCATCTATTGTATCTTCCTGTTCAGCGAGCTTGGACACTGAGATCGAGTTTGCTTTCAAATAAATTCCACCGGCATAACAGATTTCTTCATTGAGATAAACGTTTGTGTCTTTTTTGTCGGTATAAACGGATTTTGAATACCAGGTGTTGATGAGGCAAGTACCAAGCAATAAAACAACCACTAGTGCAGAAATAAGTCTAGCTTTCCAACCAAAGGAAACCTCGTGGTCTCCATAAATCTCCATCAATTTTTTACACATATGGACGTTTTAGCTTATATGCCCATCAAAATTCAATACTAAACGCACAAAAACTTCATAAAGTATGAAAATTGTTTTGCCAGCCTGTTTTTAGTGCATTTCAGACAGAGACTATTTGCCGTCTTTTCTATTGCTTATTGGTTTCTCCGCTAAGGAGTTCAAAGCCTTCGCTCACAAACGATAAGGAACAAACGCCTTGTTCGCTGTCGTATATCGCGTATTTGATGTTTTCCTTTTTGGCGATGTCTTCTCTTTCTTCTTCATTCATGAAGATGAAAGCGGTCGCTAAAGCGTCTCCTTTGGTTCCGTTTCTCCCTACGAGGACGGTTTCATGGGTTTTACCTGCTAAAGCGCTGCCGGTCTTTGGGTTGATGAGGTGAGAATAATATTCATGATTTACATATTCGCGATGCTGCTCATCCATGCCGGAAGTTGAGACAGTTATGTCTTTCACCATGAAATAATGGAGACCGTGTCTTACTGACACATTGAAGTCCTCGTTTCCTGGTTTGCTTCCTAAAAGGATGCTTGAGGCGCCTGCGCTCACAAGGTAATTGTCCGTCTTGTCTTTGACGTATTCGTATAGGGAATCAATGATATATCCCTTGCAAATCCCGCTTAAATCGATGTCAGCGGTACCATTAATGGTGACCTTATTCCCCTCAAAAGAAAGAGATGAGGAATTGATCTCTTCAAGGTGAGCGGATATCTCCTCATCGCTGAGCGGGGTGTCTCTCTTTTCGTTGATGAAGGCCATCCAATCATTTGAGAGTTTCCCCATAAGAGGGTTGAAGTACCCGTCTGTTTCTTCTTGGACTTCCACTGCCGTTTTTAAGCAAGAAAGAAGGTCATCGCTGACGGTGAGGGTTCTTTCATGGTTGAGCTTATATAACTCCGTTCCTTCTTTGTAAGGATCGAAGATGTTCTCAAGCTTGTCGACTTTCTCCTTGAGCTCTTTGGCGATTTTCCCTTCTTGGTAGTCCGTATATTGAAAGAAGGTATCGCACTGGAAGGCGGTTATCTTTGAGGCGGCCATCGAGCAAGAGGCCAAACAAAAAGAAACCCCTATAAGGCTTAGAAGTATCTTTTTGAGGTTTCTTTTCATTTTGTTAGATGGTTGGGACGTTGGTCTTTCCGTCTTTGTCAGGATGGGTGGAAAGATAAGCGATGATTGGGTCGTAGTTCTTGTCTTTCTTGCCGGCTTTGCAAAGAGAGACTTTCTTGGCGGTTCCGTTGACGAGGGCTTCTGCCATATCGTGGCAACCAGCGTATCCGCAGGCGCCGCAGTTATAGTGAGGGAGCATGTCTTCCACTTCTTTGATGCGAGGATCTTCCTCAACGTGGAAGAATTTGGCGGCCAAGGCTAAAAGAAGACCGAGGACGGCTCCTAGGCCAAGCATTAATAAGAATGCCCATAATACGGTGAGATATTCCATAATGAGTCTTTATTCCTCCTTTTGTTCTTTGTGACGTTCCTTGTATATCATGCAGCCTTCGACGTCACAGTCTTCGCAGTTCTTCGGTCCGATCTTGAGCTTCTCACAGCCCTTAGGGGCTGGGGTTCTCATATATATGACGAAGGAAACGACAAAGACGATAAGAAGGGCGACGATAGTGATGATGGCGATGATGAACGCGGTTCTTTGGTCCATAGGTTAACCAACCATTCCTCCGAATCCCATGAAGGCCATGGCCATGAGAGCGGCGACGATAAGGGCGATAGGAACGCCTTTCATGGCTTTAGGGATGTTATAGCCATTCATCCTCTCTCTCATGCAGGCGAAGAGGACGATGACGACAAGGAAACCGATTGAGGTTCCTAGTCCATTAGCAAGGCTAGTCAAGAAGTCGAGCTGGGAGTCGCTGTTGGTTTGGACGACGCCCAGGACTGCGCAGTTGGTGGTGATGAGCGGGAGATAGATGCCAAGGGTCTTGTAGAGAGATGGGCTGGTCTTCTTGATGAAGAGGCCGACGATCTGAACAAGGGAAGCGATGACAAGGATGTAGACGAGAGTGTCTAAGAATGGGATTCCCGCTGGAACGAGAACATAGAAATAGAGAGGATAACAGACAAGCGTTGCCATCATGATGACGAAGGTGACGGCCAAACCCATCGAGAAAGCGGATTTGACTTTGTTGCCAACACCGATGAAGGAGCAGATGCCATAGAAACGGCTGAGGACGACGTTATCGATGAGCATGTAGCTCACGATGGCGAGGATGAAAGAAACGATCATTTCCATTATTTGGCACCTCCTGCTAAGGCCGCTTTAGCGGCAAGTTCCGCTTTGGCAGCTTCTTTGGCGGCTTTCTCTTTGGCTTTCTCCACTGCTTTCTTGTGATTGGTGATGGCCGCCATCACAGCGAGTATTAGGCCAAGGACGATGAACGCACCGGCTGGGTTCTGGAAGATGGAGATGGAGAAGTCATATAAAGGATCGCCATGAGCGTCAAGGACGGTGCTCTTAAGGATTGGAAGGGTGAGAGGATCGCCAAAGAAATTGAAGACCTTTCCGATGGTGAGGGTTCCTAAGCCCAAGACCTCACGGATGATGCCCATAAGGGAGATGGCCCAGGTGTAGCCGATGCCGTTTCCGCATCCATCGAGGAAGGAATCGAAGACACCGTTTTGTCCGGCAAAAGCCTCACTTCTACCAAGGACGATGCAGTTGACGACAAGAAGGGAGAGGAAGACGCCAAGAGAACTATAGAGTTCTGGGAGGAAGGCTTCCGCGAACATCTTGACGATGGTGACGAATGTGGCGATGACGACGATATAACATGGGGTTTTGATTTCTTCTGGGATGAGTTTTCTCAAAAGAGAGACAATCACGTTGGAAGAAACAAGAACGAAGGTGAAAAGTAAACCCATGCCGAAAGCGGTCTCGAGCGACTTAGTTACTGCCAAGGCAGGGCAAAGGCCTAGGATCTGAACGAGAAGAGGGTTCTCTTTGAGGATGCCGTTAAGGAAGGACTCTTTATGCTGTCCGCGTTTGATTTTGTCCATGCTTATTTGGCCTCCTCTCCATAGAATGCGGTCCAATGGGCAAGCGCTTCATCGCACTGCTCCTTGACCGTTTTCGCACCGTAGGTGGCGCCGCACTTGACATCGGCTAAGTCAGTGAGATAGCCGTTGTTGTATTTGTTGATGTAATTGTCTTCTAGGGTTGGTCCATAAGACTCGGTGTTGGTGACGACATACATCTGTTCGACTTTACCTCCACCTACGGCAATAAGGAGATCAACCTGACCATAGGCGTTTTTGCCGCTTGTGTTATAGACATAGTGACGAACGTTTTCCCCGTTTTCTTTCCATTCAACGTGGTATACCTCGTTGATATGCGGGAATCTCACAGCATCGAACTCAGGTTCGTATTTCTCATCGTCAGGCGCAAGGAAGACATGGATGCCATAACCTGTCACTTGCGGATAGAGTTTGGAGATTCCATCGCTGATCTTCTTTTCCCTGTTGACTTGAATGAAGCCATACGTAGCAAGGTTCGTTAAGCCTATAAGAAGAGCGGATCCACTGGCGATCGTGGCGAGGGTTAAGGAGACTTTCAAATACTTGTTCATAAAGCAAAACCTCCAGCAAAAACCGTCCAGATCACGATGGCAAGGGCCGCGACTGGGATGGCGATACAAAGGATGATGTCCTTCTTCTTCCAGACCTCGCTTGACCATTTCGGATAGTCGAAGAGAGGCGCTAAGCAGTTAGCGATGAGGATGCCATATCCAACGCCCTCAGGAAGGGCGGCGAAGTGACGGATGAAGAAGGCGGCGATGGCAGCAGACATGCCGTAGAGCACTCTGCTTGGAGTGGTTATTGGCATGGTGACTGGGTCAGTGACCATGTAGACGGCACCAAAGAGGAAACCACCGGCAAGGAGATGGGAAAGAACCCATTCCCCATATGAAGGGATGTTCCCACCGCGTGGAAGGGTCACTGTTAGACCGCCGGCAAGGGTGAGGATGGCGAAGGTGCCGATATAAGCGACGACGACTTTCCAGTCGGCCACTCTCTTGATGAGGAGATAGGCTAAGCCAAGAAGGATGGCGATCTTGCAGGTTTCACCAAGGGTTCCTGGGACGTTGCCGATGAAGAGATCGAGAATGCCATAGTCCCCTCCTGCTAAGTAGGTTGGGCTGACGGCGACCTCGGTGACACCGGCGAACGGGGCGGTGTAATACATCGTTCCGCCGAAGCAGACTTTGGCGAAGACCATGCCGACGGCGGCAGGGTTGAAAAGGTTGTTGCCGTTTCCGCCAAAGAGAAGTTTGCCGAAGGTGATGCCAGCGGCAGCGCCGATCATAAGGGCGTACCAGCTAGTGCTAGCAGGAAGAATCATCGCGAAGATGAGGGCGCTGACCAAAGCGGCCAAGAAGTTGCTCATCCTGTATGAGGCGATTCCGTATTTGAACCTTTCGACCAATGAGTGTTTCTGTAGATCTACCGGCATCGGATGGGTGACGAGGACGAAGATGAGCTCGGCAAGTTCCATCACGGCGACGGAGATAAGAACGTTTTTAGTCGCGCCTAAAGGCCAGGCGATGAAGGAGAAGACGACGACTGGGAGAAGAGCGATGACGACGTCGAGAAGCATCCCGACGAGGTTATCTTTCCTCCTCACGTGAGGAGCGCTTTCCTTGATGATTGTGATTGTTTGGTTATCCATAAGCATTCCTCTATAGTTTGGCGAGAAGTTTGGCTCTTCTGACATAGTCAGTGACCTGAATCTTCGAGGTGCAGCTATAAGTGCAAAGTCCGCATTCGATGCATTTGAGAGGCTCTAAGAGCTTGATCGTGTCTTTGTCCATGGCTTTGACCGCGTTCATGATCTGGACTGGGCGAAGGTGGACTGGGCAAGAAAGGACGCAAGAGCCGCATCTGATGCAGTTCTCTTCCTTCGATTCATCATGGTCGAGGACGATGATCGAGGTGACGGTCTTCGTGCAGATGCAATCATCCGATGGGATCGAAGCGCCCATCATCGGGCCGCCGAGGATGAAGACCTTTTTCCTCTCTGGGTGGACATATCCACCGCATTTCTCGAGGATGTACTTCATTGGGGTACCGACTCTGATCGAGAAGTTGGATGGGCATTTGATCGCATCGCCGGTGACGGAGACGAAACGCTCAATGACCGGTTTGTTGTATTTGACGTTCTGAAGGAGGCCGACGACGGTGCTGACGTTGAAATCGACGATGCCGTATTCGCTTGGGAGATGGCCTGAGGCCACTTCGATTCCCGTCGCGCTTTTGATCATGGCGATTTCCCAGCCCTGGGGGTAGAAGTTGCCAACTGGGCAGACCTTGATGCCGGAGTCTGGCATTGCGCGTAAGAACTCATCGTAGATGGCGATGATGTCTTTGTATTTGCTCTTGATGCAAAGTCTCGCGTCTTTCGTGCCAAAAGCCTGCTGAAGGAGCTTGATGCCTTCGATGACCTCTTCTGGCTTCTCAAGCATCATGCGCTTATCGGCGGTGATGTATGGCTCGCATTCGACGCCATTGATGAGGATGGTTTTGATCTCGCGTCCTTTGGTGTCGAATTTGATGTAGGTTGGGAAGGAGGATCCGCCTAAGCCGACTGAAGCGCATTCCTTGGCGATTTGCATGAAGTCTTCTCTCGTGAGCTTAGCAATTTCCTCAGGAGTCCTCTCATGGACCACTGTCTCATCTTCTTCCTCTTTGAAGTCGTTTTTGATGTGGATGAAGTTCACCATCTTGCCAGAACGGTGAAGGTGTTTCTCGAAACCGAGGAAGGTGCCGCTGACGGTCGAATGGATCGGTTGGTCGAAGAATGGGCCGTGTCTCATGCCGATGACTTGGTACATCTTGACATGGTCCCCTTCTTTGATCGTTAGGTCCGCTTTCGCGCATCTTGCGTTCTCGAGGGCAATAAAAATATCTTCTGGCTCCCCGATATCCACGGTCGGAAGGATCTCTAGAAGATTTCTTGTGTTCTCAATGTGTGTTGTCTTCGCAATCATTTTTGTCTCCAGCTTATGCTGGTCCGAATTTTGTACCCTAGTATTTTATCCTATCGGTAAAAAAGTAAAACCCTTTTATATCAATAAAAGAATAACGGTTTGCTTCTTTCCAAATATCTAATTTTTACTTAGGGAGAAAAAAGCCCCCTGCTTCTAAGGCAAAGGGCTATTTCTAGGACAAAAGTTGTTTCAGAATTGGGTTTGTACGTTCTTCCTTTAAGAACTCTATCCCTATCCCTTCTCTTTGTGGTTACACCTCGGGAAATTATGACATCCATAGAATGGACCGTATTTGCCTTTTCTTAGAATCATGAAATCCCCACATGAAGGACACCTCTTATTTCTTAAAACGGCTTTAGCGTCATCGATTGTGTAGTCGCAATAAGGATAGTTCGAACAACCATAAAACTCTTTGCCGTTCGACTCATTTATTCTCAAGACCAAACGCCCTTTCTTGCAGCGAGGGCATGAAATATCGGTCCTCTTCTCCTCTTCCGCGTGTCCGTCATTCAAAACGGCGCATTGATCTTTAATCTCCTCAAGGAAAATCGAAGGGTAGTACTGATTTGCGATGATGTACGTATAGCTCCTGGTTCTCGTTAAGGCAACGTACCACAGACGTCTTTCCTCCGCGTAATCGTATTCGCTCTTGTGACTCAAGACCAAATCAAGAAGCTCATCATCTTCCATCTTGTTTGGGAAACCGATTCTGTCGTCATTCGCGTTAAGAAGAATGACGTAATCCTCTTCGAGGCCTTTGGATCCGTGAACTGTGCTGTAGGTTAAGTTGATATCAGGGAAGAAAGAGCACTTCAAAACCGTCTTGGTCTCGCTTGAAGCTTTGTAGTCAACGCGAATGCGGTTGTCTAACATGATGTCCTCTAGATCTCTGTTGTTTCTTCCTAAAACAAGCACGTTCGCCTTTCTCTCTCTCCTAGAGATATCGCTAAGTACATCAAGGAAAGGCTCATACTTCTTTCTCCCTGTGTAATACATAATTTGGACGGGATTTGCTAAGTGTTTTGCGGAATTAATCTTCTTATCGTATTGTTCCGGATTCTTTTTTATGAACGGTCCAGCGATGTCTTGAAGTTCCTGTGAATTTCTATGGGTGGTCGTTATCATCGTGATAGCCGAATCGCCAAAGTATTTTTCGAATTCCAAGAAGATACTTAGATCGCATCCTGAAAACCTGTAGATGGCTTGCCAGTCGTCTCCGACTGCGAATAGTCGCGAATCGCCTTGCAAGATCAACCTCTTTAAGAACTTCATCCTGCTAACGGAAATATCCTGGAATTCGTCGACGATGATGTATTTATACTTGTAACCTTTGCAGTTATTGAGCTCTTCAGTTGATTGAAGGATCATATCATCGAAGTCGATTTTTCCTTCTTTTGCCAAATAAGCGATGTAGTAGTCGTAAATATCTTTGACGATATCAAGGAAAAGGGACGCTCTATGCTTCTCATAAGCGTTTTTGAATGGAGAACTCTTCAGTTTTTCAAATCCGCTATTATCCCTGTATGAGGCTTTATATAAGCTCAGGAACGATCTGACTAAGTTAATAAAAGATTTGAAAGAGTATGTCTCGTAGACGGAATTAAGGGCATTGAGGATTTCTTCGTCTGGAAGCGGGTGAAACTCCACTCCCCTTTCTTTCAATTGCGATTCAAGCTTTTCAAAGATGGTGCCATCTTCAAACTCGTACGAATATGTTTCTATGCAGTCGGTCTGAAATACCTTGTGGATGCCTCTTTTCCAAATCATGGAATTCACATATTGAATAGCTTCTTCCCCACCATACTGCGAGGCCTTGCCATCCTTATCAACTCCGTAGTGTTCATGGTAAATTGGATAATCCTTTAATTTGAAATCTGGCATGTATTGCCTTTTGTCCATTGTAGAAACGTCTTTTTCATAAGGTGCTTCATATGTGTATTTGATGCCGTTTATGAAATACCAGTTTGCAATAGCCATCTCTTCGAATGACTTAACGAGTTCCTTTTTGAGTGTCTCTTTAGAGGCAACATTATTAGACAGAGTGAGCAATTGATCTTTAAGAGTTGTGAAATCTAGGCTCTTTAGGTCTTCAAAAAGATCGCCTTCGTTCTCGTATTCTTTGTCATGCTTCATCGTGGAAAGATACAAGCCGTAGTACATAAGGATGGTTTGAAGCATATGCGGCCTGTTTTTCATCTCTTCCCTGAAATAGGCTTCTATGATGGCTTTGTATTGATCCTCCACCATGAAGGTGTGGTTACGTGCGTCTTTTAAGATATCGAGACCGATTTTATGGAATGTCCCTACTGTTAGCCTCTGGTCTATGGCTGACACTTTTTCCTGGAGATCGTCAGCAGATTTTTTTGAATAAGAAAGAAGGAGGATATAATTAGGGTTCACACCTCCTATCTTCAAGAGATATTCGAACTTGCCACATAAGGTAAGAGTATTTCCTCTTCCG
>JAFZUD010000091.1 GCA_017618495.1 Bacilli bacterium
ATCTTCTCAAACACTGGATCATTGAAATCCTTTGGAAGTTTAAAGCGGGAAGAATGGAGGATTTGGCCTGGGGTCTGGGTAAGAAGGTTGATGTCCTTCTCATCCTCAGCGAATAAATCAACGAGGTTGTCATCGATTAAGCCTTCGACACCATAGAGGGAGCCATAAAGGGCTTCGATCTCATTTGGATGCTTTCTGGCCTCTTTGACAACGCCGCAAAGGGAAGAGTTGATGACGGCAGTCGGTCCGCCGCTCTGGAAGTAGACGATTCTCATCTTGCTCATAAAAATATTTCTCCTATATGAACTGATATCTTTGATATCTTAGCACAAAAAGAAAACCGCCTGATATATCAAGCGGTCTTTTTTATGGTGATAATCTTTCGAGATTAGAAGGAAGCGGTGAATTCGTTCCACATCTTGTAGAGGGCAGCGTTGCCTTCTGGTCCGAAGTCCTTCATCATCGCGCATCTGTTGATGGTCTCTTTGGATGGGTACTGGGCATCGAACTGACGGCCTCTTTCCTCAGATGGGATGAGGATCTTGGCTTCGGTTCCTTCGGAAAGGGTTCCTTCGAAGAAGTAGGAAAGGTCGCATTCGTCGCATTCTTCCTCAGAGTATTCCTCTGGGTCGGCCTCATACCAATCAAGGACGGTCTCCCAGATGGCATCGCCGGCGATTGGGGAAGTGTATCCGACGGCTTCCATGTTCTTAGCGGCCACTTCTGGGATGGCAAGGAAGTCAAGGAAGGCTTTGGCGGCTTCGACGTTGGCGCCTTTTGGCATGCACCAGCCATCAAACCAGACGTTGGAGCCTTCTTCTGGGATCTCGTAAGCAAGGGTGACTGGTTTTTTGGCACCATCGCCTTCGTCCATGGAGAAGACGCTGTCGCCGCTCCAGGCTAAGTTGGCGTAGATATTGCCAAGAACCATGTCGGATTTGCCTTCGTCGACCTCGAGGGTGACGTTTTCGGTGAGCTCGGTGAGAGCGGCTTTGACTTTGGCGATGGTCTCGGTGTCGTGTCTATTGAAGATCTCGGAGAGAGCGTCGTTATAGGCCTTGTCGGTCAAGGTGCCGGCATCATGCTGCTCTTTGAGAGCGATGGTCTCGGATTTGTAGACGTGCATGACGGCGGTGAAATAAGTGTCACGGACGCTGTCTTTGATGGTGATCTTCTTCTTTAAGCTGTTGCCCTTGAGGTCGTTGCCTGGATTCCACTGGAAGTCCCAGGTAGAGACCTGCTCTTGGGAAACGTATTCAGTGTTATAGGTGTAACCCATGGTGCCCCAGAAATATGGGACGGCGAAGTCGCTGAGCTCGTTGGTGTCGAAGAGGTCTTTGATGTATGGGGAGGTGTTGTTGTTGACGTTCTCAAGGCCTTCGGTGTATTTCTTCGCGGTCTTGTCATATCCGAAAGACTCGAGCATGCCTTCGCTTTGCATCTTCTGGATCATGTAGTCGGATGGGCAGCAAAGGTCGGCTTTGACAAGGTTCTTGCTGAGCTTGGTGTACATGGTCTCGTTGGTGTCGAAGGTGATGTAGTTGACTTTGATCTTCTGGCCATCGTGGCTTTCGGCATAGGCTTTCTCGAAAGCGAGGATGGTTGAATCCTCAAGAGGATTGCCTTTCTCGTCGACGCCTTCGTAGATGTAGTCTTCCAAGTTTAAGACGTTGAGGTTGATGGTACCGTCATCGGCACCGCCGCAGCTAGCGAGTCCGCCTAAGCTGATGAGTGCGGAC
>JAFZUD010000092.1 GCA_017618495.1 Bacilli bacterium
AGTCCCTTGCGTCTACCATTTCGCCACCCGGGCTAAAGATTTGGTCCCCCGCGAGAGGCTCGAACTCTCGACCCCTTGATTAAAAGTCAAGTGCTCTACCACTGAGCTAGCGGAGGAGGTTCATTCAATTTGGCTGGAGTGATTGGAATCGAACCAATGAATGACAGAGTCAAAGTCTGTTGCCTTACCACTTGGCTACACCCCAATAAAGGATGGTGGGCGAAGATGGATTTGAACCACCGAACCGTTAGGAGCTGATTTACAGTCAGCCGCGTTTGGCCACTTCGCTATTCGCCCACGATGCTAAGGACATACACGTTCTTTTTCTCACTTGGTGGATGCTACAGGTTTCGAACCTGTGACCCCCGCCTTGTAAGGGCGATGCTCTCCCGCTGAGCTAAGCATCCAGACATAGAGGCCGCCTAAACGTGCGGATAATAATATATCATTACGAAGTAACCTCGTCAATTTCATTTTGAACTATCTTCTGGACACAAGGAAATTTGCCTATTATCTATATTTTCTTTTGATTTTTACTTGGTAATTTTTGACTAGATTTCACGCACACTTTATAATGAAAAAGCATTGAATTTATAGGGTTATCTACCCTATAGGAAATAAGGAGTCTTCTTCTATGGAAAAAGAGAAAGAGCTTAAGTTTGACAAAGCCTATCTTAAGCGCACCCTTTTGATCGGCATGGCGTTCTTCGGAATCCTGCTTGTTTGGCAGCTTTATAACTCATACTGCTCGCCTATGCTTTCGTTCTTATTCGCTAAGAGCATGTACCCAGAGAAGTACCAGGTCGCCTATGACGCGTTCATGGCCGCTTCCAAAGGAGAGGCATCTACCTGGAACTTAGCCGATTTCAACGCCTTCAACATGACGAACATCCTTCGTCAGAAATACTTAGGCGAGGAAGAATTCAAAGACGTCCAATGGGTCGTCGGTATTGTCATGGCTCTTGATAATATCGCTGCCTTATTCATCATGCCTATCTTCGGCAACCTTTCCGATAAGACCAAGACCAAAATCGGCAAACGTATGCCTTACATCCTTGTTGGTTCCATCGTCACCGCGATTGTCATGCCGTTCATCCCATTCTTCTTCAATGAAGGCATGGCCGCCACAATCGCCGGCGTCACCGGTTACACCATCGGCATGATCGCCATGATGGTCCTCATCATCGTCTTCATGATGTCTTATCGTTCCCCTGCCGTCGCTTTGATGCCAGATTTGACTCCAAAACCACTTAGAAGCCGCGCCAATGGCTGGATCAACATCGTTGGTTACGTCGGTGGCTTCATCGGTTCGATCTTCGCTATCATCTTCCCTCTTACCAAATACCTTGATGGAACTTCCTCATCTTTGATGATGCTTGAGATTCCATTCATCGCTTGCTCAATCGTTCTCGTCGCCTCTGTCGTCGTTTTATTCTTCACCGTCAAAGAGAACAAACTCGCTGAAGAACTTCATGACGATATCGTCCGTGGCGAGGCTATGGGCGAATCCGCTGAACAAGTCACCACCGAAGGAAAACTCTCGAAAAACAACGTCAGAAACCTCACCCTCATCCTTATCGCTGAGGTTCTCTGGTTCATGTCTCTCAATGCTATTGAGACCTTCCAGTCCAACTACTTCATGTTCCACCTCACCACCTCCTCCGCTGGCGGTGTTGTCATGACCATCGTTTCCGGTGCCGCTTCGATCATCGGCTTCATCACCGCTGGTATCGTCGCTGACAAAATCGGCCGCAAATGGACCATATTTGCCGGTATCTGCGCTGTCGCAGCCGTTTACCTTGCAATGTCCTTCTATCCGAAAAACGTTCCTGCGGGAGGATACACCTTCG
>JAFZUD010000093.1 GCA_017618495.1 Bacilli bacterium
AAAAGAACCGTGAAGGTACCATGACCTTCGTTGACGAACAAGCTCTCCGTCAGATCTATCTCCGTTCCTTCCAGATGGTCATCCAGGAAGGCCACAGCCGTGGCATCATGTCCTCCTACAACCGTCTTGGTATGGTGGAGACTGCCGCTAACTACAACTTACTCACCAACGTTCTCCGCAAAGAGTGGGGATTCCAGGGCGCTGTCATGTCCGATATGGACCACAAGAACAACAGCTCCTTCGACGGCACCAAGTATGAGAACATCAACTGGCGCTGCCTCGCTGGCAACAACGCTCAGCTCGACAACAGCTCCTATGGCGACAAGATCGAGTGCAAGTGGGATGATGATGAGATGATGGCTTACTTCACCTACAACGGTGAGAAAGTCTACTCCTATTCTTGGTACTACGCCGTCCGTACCTGCGCGAAAGAAATCCTCTTTGCCGCTGCGAACTGCGCCGTCGTCAAGAACAACGTCCTTGGACAAGAAGTCCACGGCGTCATGAAAGCCTCAACCACCAAGATCAACATCAACGAAGCCGCTGAAATCACCTTCGACCTCGCCGATGATGCCAAGTTCGGAAAAGGCGATGACGCGAAAGATGTCACCGCTATCTCCGACATTAAGATCGACCTCGAGCAGGTCAACCACCAGCTCCCAGAGGGTATGACCGCTGAAGATGGCAAGATCTCTGGCACCCCAACCAAGCGCGGCGTCTATCCAGTCCTCGTTTGGGCTACCATCACTGTTGATGGCGCCGAGAAAGAAGTTGCCGAAGTCTTCGATATCGAAGTCTACGATGCCAACTACGATCTCGCCGAAACCGGTGCCGCTGATAATGGCGGAACCGAGACTGGCCTCCCATTAGGTGCCATCATCGGTATCGCCGCTGGCGGAAGCGTCCTCGTCCTCGCTGCTGCCTTCTGCATCGTCTGGTTCGTCGTCCTCAAGAAGGGCAAAAAGCCAGAAGCCAAGGCTGAATAAGCGAGCAAAATAAACCGCTAAAATAAGCAAAGCTTATAAGTGATTTACTGCTAGGGCCTAAAAACCCTAGCAGTTTTGTTTTATCTAAGATAAAATAAGCCGTATCTATAGGAGAAAAACTATGAAAAAACATTTTTTGCCAATTATTGCTCTTGGATTAATCGGTTTAGTTTCCTGCAACGGTAATGGAGGCGGCACCGAGAAATCCACCAGAACAAAAACTTCTCGCGGACCAGTCATGTGCACGGTCACCTTCGACTACAACTACGATGGCGCTGCTGCTGATGCTACTGAGACCGTCGAAAAGAAGCAGACCGTCAGCAAGCCAACCACTGATCCAACCCGCGCTGGTTACAAGTTCCTTGGCTGGACCACTGATGAATCTGGCTATAGCCCATACGACTTCGACACCAAAGTCACCAAAGACTTAACCCTCTATGCCGCTTGGGAAGCCGAAGGCGAAACTGAGACAAACCGTTATGTCTTCGAAGCTGAATACGCCCCAAGTGCTATCACCTTCGATGGCGCTACCTATTCCGGTGGTGCTAGAGGCAAAGCTTGCATCGGCGTCGAATACGACGAAGACAACATCAACGCTTCCAATGGCTTCTATGTCCACTTCATGTATGTCAAATATGAACCAGACAGAAACTATGGCTCCAGAATCGAATTCAACTTCGAAGCTGCCGCCGATGGAAAAGTCAGCATGCTCATGCGTCTTTCCGCTGAATATGGTGAAGATGATAAAGACATCACCATCACCGACGATATGTGGAAAGCCAAACTCAATGACAACCAGCTCCACTATGACACCCTCGTCTTCAAAGATGTTCCAAAGCAGGGTGCTGGCTACAAAGCCTTCGAGGACTTCACCTTAGCCGTCAGCGTCGACGTTAAGGCCGGTGCCAACAAGCTTGAGTTCATCACCGACAACCAGGTTCTTCTCTATGGAACCGCTCAGGCTACCGCCCCAATGCTCGACTGCATCAAACTCAAATCCGATACCACCCTCACCTGGGCCGAAGCCAATCCAAGCCAACTCCCAGAAGTCGAATAATCTACTAGAACCAATTAAGGAAATTCTCAAATGAATCCAGTTCTTAAATTTTTCAAGAAAGGAAGCCATATCGCTTGGCTCGCCACAACCTTAGTGGCGACCGCCGTTGCGATCACCGCGAATATCCTCACGGATGAGAACAACACCGACGGCTTCTATAACATCATCTGCTCCACTGAGCTTGGCGGCAAAATCGCCCAGACCAGGCCAATGGAGGACGGTATGGTCTTCAACACCGACGAAGGCATCGAAACCAAGAAAGACGCCCTCGAGAACGCTAAGAAGGTCAGTACCGAGATCTGCGAAGAAGGCATGGTTCTTCTCAAGAATGAGAATAGCGCCCTTCCTCTTAAGAAAAACGCCAAAGTCTCCGTCTTCGGCAAGAACTCCGTCAACTTAGTTTATGGTGGCAGTGGTTCCGCCGCTCCTGGCGGAAACGAGGAAAAGAAGACCATCTTCGATTCCCTTACCGCCGCAGGCTTCTCTTACAACAAGAAGCTTGAGGAATTCTACAAAGACAACGGCAAATCCGGTGAGCCACGTCCTGGCAACCCAGGCATGGACGATCAGAAGAACGGCAAAGCGCCAGTTCTTGGCACCGGTGAGACCGAAATCTCCAAATACACCCAGGATATCCAAGATACCTATGGTGAATATGGTGATGCCGCTCTTGTCGTCTTCTCCCGTATCGCTGGCGAAGGCTGGGATCTCCCACGCGTCTCAAGCGACAACCCAGATGACCCAACTGGACATTACCTCCAGCTCGATACCAATGAGAAAGCCCTTCTCAAGCATATCGCTAGCTCAGGCAAGTTCGCTCACATCGTCGTCTTATTCAACACCTCCAACAACATCGACTGCGGATTCCTTAAGTTCGCTGATGACCCAGCTTATGAACAAAAGGTCGACGCCGCCATCATGATTGGCTCCCCAGGTGGAGTCGGCATCATGGCCCTTGGCAGAATCCTTAATGGTGAAGTCAACCCAAGCGGACACACCGTCGATACCCTTTACACCCACTACGAAAACGATCCAACTTGGATGAACTTCGGCGACAACCGCGTCTTCGATAGCGACAAGTACGCTCTCAGCGTTGAAGACATTGAGTCCGGTGACAGAAACCGTCTCCTTAACTTCAACTTCTGCGATTACGAAGAAGGCATCTACTTCGGATACCGTTACTATGAAACCCGTGGCAAAGATGACCCAACCTGGTACAACCAGAACGTCGTCTACCCATTCGGTTACGGTCTTAGCTACACCAACTTCGAGCACGAGCTCCTCAACAAAGGCGCTCTTGAAGGCGCTGCCTTAAACAACTCCGACTTCGAAGTCGAGGTCAAAGTCAAGAACACCGGCACCGTCCCAGGCAAGGACGTCGTCGAGGTTTATGCCGAAGCCCCATACACCGTTGGTGGAATCGAAAAGGCCTACAAAGTCCTCGTTGGCTATGAGAAGACCCCTCTTCTTGGCGCTGGCGAAGATGCGACCGTTAAGATCAAAGTCACCCCATATGACTTCGCTTCCTTCGATTTCAATGACGCCAACCACAACGACTTCAAAGGTTACGAGCTCGAAGCGGGCACCTACACCTTCCACGTTGGAACCGATGCTCACACCGACACCGACACCTTCACCAAATCACTAGCCGCCGACATCAAATACGACAAGGATCCAGTCACTGGAACCAAAGTCAAACCTCTCTTCGAGGATGCCGACGACCATCTCCAAGAAAACCTCAGCCGCGCTGACTTCGCTGGCACTATGCCAAAGATGCCAACCATCAACGACCGTATCGTTGATCAGGACTTCGTCGACAAGTGCAACAGCCGTAACAGCGGCAACAACGAGGAATTCGATGATATGCCATGGACCGATGAAGAAGTCACCGTCATGTTCAAAGAGCTCTGCAACCTTGAATATGATGACCCACTTTGGGAAACCTTCCTCGATCAGATGACCTTCGATGAGTACAAAGCCCTCTTCAATGGCGGCTGCTACTCCACCAAAGACATCTTCCGTCTTGGCATTCCAAAGACCACTTCCTTCGATGGTCCTACCGGCATCGTCGCCTTCCTTGGCGATAAGGCCGTCTATGATACCTGCTACTACTGCTCCGAATGCTTAGTTGCTCAGACCTGGAACCTTGAACTCGCTGAAGCTCAGGGCAAGGCCATCGGCAACGAAGCCCTCATCGGCAACGAAAAGGGCGATAAGCTCCCATATTCCGGATGGTATGGCCCAGGCGTCAACATGCACCGTTCCCCATTCGGCGGACGTAACACCGAGTACTACAGCGAAGACCCATTCCAGTCTGGCAAGTGCGCGGCCACCGTCGTCAAAGCCGTCCAGAAGTATGGCGTCTACGTCAACGTCAAGCACTTCGCCCTCAACGACCAAGAAACCAACCGTGACACCGAAGGTAAGCTTACCTGGTGCAACGAGCAGGCTATCCGTGAGATCTACCTCAAGCCATTCGAGATGGCTGTCAAAGAAGGCAAAGCCCGCGGCATCATGTCCTCCTTCAACCGT
>JAFZUD010000010.1 GCA_017618495.1 Bacilli bacterium
AGACAGGCTCGTCAAGAACCGCTTCAGGGAACTGACCGTCATCGAAGGGGATAGACATGCGCTTCTTCCTTCCCTAGACGAAGAGGCACCTTATGAAAATCTCACGAAGCGCGCCATCCGCGCTTCTGATAAAGAGCTTGGTGAAAACCATCGCTCAACCAGCGCCCTTCTAAGGGCCATCAAGAAGAAAGGAGAGTCAAAGTGAAAGACAAACTCGAAAAAACCGGCCACAAAAAAGGCTATTACATGAGACGTGGCTTCCTCAGGGGTTTAGCCCTAGGTTTTGCTTTGCTCACCGTCGCCGCCATCCCGATCGGTATTTCCTACAAGGTCTCGGCCGCGAAGATTGATGAGCCAAAAGCCGCCCAACACGTCGAGGAGACGAAGAAGCAGGTCGCAGAAGAGTCCCTTCCAGAAGCATCTATCGAGGAATAATATACGCATCTCCTTTTCAAAAAAGGCCTTCATCTTTTGCATGGGGGCTTTTTTTGTACTAGAATGTGCCAGTGTTTCTAGAAAGAAAAAAAGCCATCATCAGGGTTCTAATCGAACTGCTCATCGCCTTCTCTCTTTCTTTTATCATCTCCTTATTATCGAGCGACTCCATCTCTCCGATTTTTGGTTCCTTCCATGGGGACACCTTCTCGCAGGATGGGTCTCTTTTCATTTATGAGGCGAAAGCCATACTTGCCGGAAAAAGACCTTACTTAGATGTCTATGACCACAAAGGACTCTATCACCTTGGCATCGATATGTTTGGCCTTCTTATCAGTGAATCTTATGGCATCTTCATCCTTGAGATCGTCTTTGGCGGAATTTCTCTTTTCTTGCTCTTAGAGACCCTTGAGAAAATGGGGCTCTCATGGTTAGAAAAAGCGGTGGCTGTCGGCTTTTTCGCCACATTAAGGCTTCTTATCGGAGGAGGGAACACGATCGGAATCTGGCTCCTTCCTTTTGCGACCGCTTACCTCTATTTCTATGTGAGGGCGCTCAAAGAGGAGAAAGAAGGTTACCTCTATGCCGGCTCAATCTTTATCGGCATCGAGTTGGCTTTGGCTTTGAACTCGAGACCGCTAGATGCGATTTACGCATATGGGGGAATGATTTGGTTATTCGTGACCTCCCTCAAAGAGCACAAGATGAAGCTTTTCTGGAAGAACGTAGTCGTTGCTTTCTTGTTCTTCCTCCTTGTCTGCGACATCTTTGCCATCATCGCCATCAGCGGAGGCTATTTCCCTGAGATGTTCAAAGCCACGTTCTTAGAGAACTTCATCTACATCGGAAGAGTGAAGGATTTCCCTCTCGACCAGATCTTCTTCAGGATCGGTTCGGCGGCGCTTATCGTCTTGGCTTTCCTTTTCGAGAGACTAGAGAAAAAGTGGGACGCTGCCGCATCTTTCAAGAATTTCCTCTTCATCGTCGCCTTAAGCGTTTTCGTTCCTTGGGTCTTCCTAGGAAGGTATCTCTCCTATCTTCTTTGCGGGCTTTCTTTTGCCTCGCTTTGGATCGTCTTCTTCATCCATTCCATCCCGAAAGAGAAGCCTGCTTTCATCGCCAAGGTCTCGCTTGGTTCCATTTTCCTCTTAGGCGTCATCCTTTTAGGCTCTCTCACCCCAGTCCTTTATTACACGACCGGCGTTTGGGGCTTTGAGTATTCGACGAACGCCCAAGACGAGAAGGCCCTTCTAGAAACCATCCCTCAAGAAGACAGAGATGGGGAGAAGGTCTTTGCGATCGATTGCTCATGTTCCGTATATCTAACTCTCGATGTGGTTTCTGAAGAGAGGTTCTACGCCAATCAGTCGTGGTGGGCCCTTGATAACGAGGAAGTCATACCAGAGGTCATAACCTTCATCGAAACCAAAGAGCCGAAGTGGCTCATCATCTCCAAAGAGGAGGCTTCGAAAAAGAATTTCGAAGAGGCTCTTTCCCATTACGAGCTAGCAAGCGATAAGGCCGCTAGATTTGACATTTACCGCCACAAAGGAAACTGATTTCCAAATTTTTGCCATAAAACTACTAATTCCCTATCGTTATAGATTGAGAAAAACTTTCAGGTATTCTAAACTAGAATACAAGTATGGAACGCACCATCAAGAATAACGCATTTTTAGAGATTTGCTCTTCGAGCGTCAAATTCGCCGTTGGCTATAGTGAAGGCAGGGTCCCTCACGTTCTTTATTACAAGAAATTCCCTCTTTCCGGCTTCGTCAAAGATGGTCAGATCCCTAACCCAATCGCTTTGGGTGAGGCCTTAGCTCCTTACCTCAACATCGAGGATGAGGAACTCAAACTCAAAGTCGATCCAAAAGAAATCAATTTCGTCGTGCCGCCAATCGGCTTCCAGGTCTTCCAAAACGACAAGACTACGAACGTCGTCCGTGACACGGTTGAGCAGCTTGATATCAGCAACGTCACCCTTATGCTTAAGCGCGATGGCGTGCCAAACGGCTCATATCTTGTCGACATCGTCCCTGACGCTTTCGTGATTGGAAATGGCAGGCAATATTCGAACCCTCCTATCGGAGAAAGAGCCGAATATTTAACGCTTTTTGCGAAGATCTTCACCCTTCCTGACGCCATCTATAGCTCATACGTGCAAGCCGCCCAAAGCGCAGGCCTTCGCGTCATCCACTCAAGCGTGGCCACCCAATGCGCGGCCATGATGGTCAAGTCGGAAGGAAACCTTCCAGGCACTTATTTCTATCTCGATTTAGGCGCCCATCTCACAACCGTTTCCTTAATCGGAAACAACTCCCCATTCGCGAGCCTTTACTTCCCGCTTGGCGGAGACGA
>JAFZUD010000094.1 GCA_017618495.1 Bacilli bacterium
TATGACAAGAAAATCTCACATCTCTTTTATAAAAAGGCTGTTAGAGGTGGTATCGAGAGCGCATTTTAAAAGCGGTGTTTCCACCGCTCCTAATTGTAACTATTCCAAGCGCTCGCTTCGCCAAGCAAGATGTGATAATTGACCTCGAGTTCCCAAGAGCCAAAATACCATTTCCAGGTACGAGCCCCTTCGAAATATGCATCCCTGACTGAGAATTTCATGACATAATCGCCTGTCTCTGGGTGGCAGCTGTTTTCCACTGGATAGCATGTCTCGAGATATGATGGGTTTTCATTGCTCCATTCAAGTTCGAGGAAGCTATTTCCAAAATTGCGGGTGTAATCATCGCGAAGGACCTTGTATTTCATGAGGTAATTCTTGCCCTTCTCGAGGGAATAGGCATCAATTGTCCACCATTCTTCACGGTAACCATCCTGTAATAGTTTGATGTTCGTATCCTCTTCATAAACACCCTCAAGGATGATCTGCTTCATCGAAAAGATATTCTCCCATTCGAAGTAGCAGCCTTTCTGCTCACTCCACTTGAGGTGACCATAATCAACGATTGAGTTCTCACTGAAGTTGCCGATATATGGGAGGAAGGTCAAACGACCGTTTCTCATGTCATAGGAATAACGGTATGAAGCATAATGACTGTGTTTCTCAACGGTCATATCCGCTTGCTTAAAAAGGATATTGGAGTTTTTCACGTCATAGACGACAAAGCTTCTGTTTCTGTCTTCCGTTTTCTCAAGGAAGACCAATTCGCGATATCCATCCCCATTGATGTCAGAGGCGACAAACTGAGGTCCGACATAGAGATTGCTCGAAATAATGACGTCCCCATATTTGAGAGTGTCCAAGGTTGAGGTTGTTGTCTTACAGAGTTTGAAAGGTTCGGTGAATTCCTCAATACGGAAGACGCGGTTCCCTTCTGCATCTTGCTCAAGATCGGCACCTTGGCCGATGAGTTCATCTTTTGGTCCGCTTTGTTCCTCTGAGGAAAGAGGAACGCTGCTAGAGGCAGCTATTGAGATATCGTCTCCTTTTCCGTTTGGCAAAGGGCCCTCCCACCCACAAAGGCAGGAAGAAAGCATGAGTCCCCCTACTGAGGCCAAAATGATCAAAACGTTGTTCTTTTTCATAAGCGCGTTTCTCCTTTCGTGGATATACGTATTGCCTTTATTGAAGGCTTTCACTTATGTGACGATATAGTTCGTCAAATCTGTTCATCAAATTAAACAGAGGGGTTTTGCAGGTGTTTTTAGAGGGCAGCGTTGCCATCGGTGCAGATAACGGAGTTTGTGTTGACGCCGTAGAAGGCACGAGAACCCTTGGTGATGCTCGTCCACTCCGCCATGGTGCCTTCGTAATCGATGGTGCTGAGGCTCGTGCATTGATAGAAAGCCCCTCCTCCAATGCTCGTTAGACCGCTTCCTAAAAATACGGTGGTCAGGAAAGAACAATTCCCGAAGGCTTCCGCCCCTATCGTTTGCAAAGCGTCGAAGAGATAGATTTCACTAAGCAAAGTGTGAGAGAACGCTTTATCGCCGATGAAGCTGAGGGATTTAGGGAAAGCAAAAGAATTGAGGCCGCAGGATTCGAAAGCGGACGCTTCGATTCTAAGAATCGGGGAATTGACGCTGACGGTAAGAAGGGACGTGCACAACTTGAAGGCATTTTCTCTTATGCTTAAGACGCCTGTGCCTAATGTGACCGAACTCAAAGAGGTGCAGGACCTGAAGGCATTTTTTCCGATGCTAGTGACACCGTTTGGGATGGTAATGCTTTCAAGGTTTGAACAGCATTCGAAAGCGAAGTCTCCGATCTCCGTGACGGTGTTAGGAAGGGTGACGCTCGTCTTTGTGGCAGGACACTTGATCACTCTGGTGAATGTTTTGTTAAAGATGACATAGTTCTGGGAGGCGAAATACTGGTTTTGGGAGGCAACGACGAATTTCCTTGTGGAAGCGCATCCCTCGAAAGCGTCGCTTGCAAGCTCTCTCAAAGTGTCAGGGATGTTGATATCGGTAAGGTTTCTATCCTCGGCAAAAGCCTTGCTTTCGATGGTCTCAAGACCACTTCTGATTTTGACGATCTCTAAGGAATTGCAGCGAGCAAAAGCCATTGACCCAATCTTTCTGCAACTGGAAGGAATCTCTAGGCTCGCTAGGGCGCTGTTTTCGAAAGCGGACACCCCAATATCTTGGATTCTGTTACCAAAGGTAACTTGGGAGAATGGGCAATTTAAGAAAGCCTCTTCCCCTATTGTGATTACGTTCTTAGGAAGGGTGAAGGAACTGCCGGTTTGGGCCTCAGCGAAGGCTTGCTCTTCAATCGTGGTGATCGAATCCGGCCAATTGTTTATCGCGGAGACATCGCAACTTGAGAAGGCCTCTTTCTTAATCGTCGTGAGGTTGCCTGGGAAGGAGAGAGTCTTCCTAGCATTAGGGAAAGCAATGAGCTCAGTAAGGCTCTTGTTATAGAGACAATAGTCAAATGAGGCGAAGTTTGGATTATAGGCGCTTACCTCAATGGTCACCAAACTATGGCAGGCAAAGAAGGCTTGGTTGCCGATCTCCTGAATGCTGTGAGGGATATAGACCCTCGTGACACCAGTTGCATGCGAGAAGGCATTGTCGGCTATTACGGTGACGGCCTTGCCTTCATGGAGGTTAGGGATGACAACCGCTCCAAAAGTCCCTGAGTAATGGCGATTGAGATCGACTTTATAAGTCTTTTTGTCGCTATTGAGCGAGAAACGAAGTTTATCCTCTGTGCCATCGGGCTCAGAGACATTTAAA
>JAFZUD010000095.1 GCA_017618495.1 Bacilli bacterium
AGAAGTTCGGAAAAGACGAACTTAAAAAAGTGGCGAAGATTAACTTCGCCAACTATAAGAAACTCGATTAATCCTCTATTTTTCGTGTAGAGTCGAGAGCAATTCAGAGAAATAATCCGGAAGAGGAGCCTCAAAACTCATCTCTTCATGGGTCCTCGGATGGAAGAAAGTCAAACGGTAGGCATGCAATAGTTGCCCTTTTTTGTATACGTTCTCATTGCCCGCGCCATATAGAGGGTCGCCGACAAGAGGATGATGAATGTAATCAAGGTGAACCCTGATTTGATGGGTTCTGCCAGTCAAAAGACGGCAAGACACAAGGGTCAAATTCTCTTTGAAACGCTTTTCGACATGGAAAAATGTGATCGCCTCACGTCCATTATGGGTATTCACAGCAAACTTGGTTGGACTTTTTGGGTCTCTGCCAATAGGTGCGTCAATCTTTCCATCTTCTTCGTCAATCAAACCCATGACTAAGGCCATATACTCACGGTGCATGGTATGGTCAGAGAGCTGAGACGAGAGATACTCAAGGGCAGCATCGTTCTTAGCGACGACCAACAACCCAGAAGTATCCTTATCAATACGATGGACAAGACCAGGTCTGACTGGGTCATCGTCATTGGCTAACTTGTCCTCATGGAACTTAAGGGCGTTGACGAGCGTGCCATCAGAGTGACCGTTGCCCGGATGAACAACAAGCCCGGCTGGCTTATTGATCACAAGGAGGTCATCGTCCTCATAAACGACGTTCAGAGGGATGTCCTGCCCTTCCACCTCTAGTGGTTTATTAGTATATTCTTGGTAAATTATAATATCGGCAAGTCTTACCTTGTAGTGTGAGGTTTCCACCTTATCATTGACCAAAACAGCGCCATCCTTGATTAAGGCCTGAACCTTACTTCTTGATGGGGCTGCCCCACTGCTGAAAAGAGCTTCATCAAGCCTCTTACCAACAAGTTTTTCATCAATGACAAGTTTAGCCATTATTAGCGTTTTTCCTCTTTGCTTCAAGGATGTCCCTGACGATCACGATGATGACGAACATGAAGACTCCAACCACCAAACAGGCATCGGCGACATTGAAGACTGCGAAGTCATAGAAGCCGAATAATCTGAAGGCTAGGAAATCGACGACACCACTGAATCCCACCACTGGTTCCCAGTAGAAAGTACGGTCGATGGCATTGCCTAAAGCGCCTGCCAAACAGAGTGCGAAAACAACGTCAACCAAAACGTCTTTTTTCTTAAGATATTTGATCCAGTAGAAGATGATTCCGGCGCTAGCAATCCAAGAGATGGCGATGAAGACGAATCTCATCCATGGGATATTGGCTCCAAGACTGAATGATGAGCCTTGGTTGTATTGAAGCTTAATCGTGAAAAAGTCAGGGATAACGACAAAGCTCGATCCTGCTTGCTTATCGAAAGCGTTCACCACCGCCCATTTTGTGACTTGGTCGATGATGATGAGCAATGGAGCGAGCCAAAGGAATGAGAAAAAGAAACTCTTTAGGTTCCACTCAAACTTAGCCTCTTTCTTCTCAAAAAGGGGCTTTTTCTCCGTTTCAACGGGGGTTTCGACCTTGATTTCTTCTTCCATTATTCGATGGCTTTGGCACATCTATCGCAAAGATGATGACCATTGCCCCTTTCTTTAACATCAATTTTAGCAATTCTGCAGCGTTCGCAAACCTCATGCTCGTCTTTCTTGACGGAGACGGAATCAGCATCGCCTAATTCAATCTCGGCCTCACTGACGCCGAAATAACGGGCGAGCTCGTCCTTCTCGAGCTTGGAAAGGGTCTCATAAAGAGCTTTGTCAGAGGTGACGATTTCAAGCTCAGCTTCGAGAGAAGAACCGATGAGTCCTTCGTTTCTCTTGTTTTCGAGGGCTTTGAGAGCGATGGTTCTAAGATCTTTGAACTTCGCATACATCTCTTTGTCTTCTTTGCCATATTCATGGGTTTCGGAAGGCATATCTTCAAGCTGAGGAGAGGCCTTCTTCTCGCCTGGGAGATAGCTATAGACCTCATCCATGGTGAAGCTGAGGATTGGGTTGAAGAGCAAGCAAAGCTCTTTGGTTAGCTTATAAAGGACATACTGGACGGCCTTTCTTCTTGGAGAAGAGGCTTTCTCGCAGTACATGATGTCTTTGGTCATATCGAGGTAGAAGCTCGAAAGATCGACCATGAAGTTGGTGAGAAGCATCTGAACCTTGCTGAATGAGAAGGACTCATAAGCGGCAAGGACGCTGTTTTTGACATCCTCAAACTGAGCGAGGATCCAATTGTCGACCGGCCATAAAGTTGGCTTGTCGCCTGGGATATATGGCTTATTGGCACCATCTTGGAGGTTACCAAGCATGAATTTGAAGGTGTTTCTGATCTTTCTATATTGGTCAGCGATGGTCTTAATGATGGATTCGCTGATGGCAACGTCGGCTTCGAAGTTGACGCTGGAAGCCCATAAACGGAGCAAGTCGGCACCGGAAGTGTTCGCGACTTTGCTAGGATCGATGCCGTTTCCGGCGGATTTGGACATCTTTTGCCAATTCTCATCCATGACCCAACCATGGGTAAGGCAGGTCTTGAATGGGGCTTTGCCGCTGTATGCGACACTTAAGATAAGGGAGGCGTTGAACCAGCCACGATACTGGTCGTTGCCTTCAAGATAAAGGTCTGATGGATAGGAAAGGCCTCTTTCGTTAAGGACACCGTTCCAGGAAGAGCCGGAATCGAACCAAACGTCCATGATGTCGGTCTCTTTGCGGACATTGCCGTTTGGCGATTTCTCATTCTTATATCCTTCTGGGAGAAGCTCTTTGACGTCATGGTTGAACCAGCCGTTTGAGCCTTCTTTGGCGATGATTTCCCTGATATGGTCGAAGACTTCCTTCTCGATGATTGGGGAATCGTCCTCGTTATAGATGATTGGGAGAGGGACACCCCAGGAACGTTGACGGGAGATGCACCAGTCAGCGCGGTCTTTGATCATGTTGACCATCTTCTCTTCGCCCCAGGCTGGTTCCCATTTGATCTGGTGAACGGCCTCAAGGAGCTCTTTTCTGATTGGCTCGATGGAGCAGAACCATTGTGGGGTGGCTCTAAAGATGACTGGCTTATGGGTTCTCCAATCGTGTGGGTAGCTATGGACGATGTCAATTTCTTTGAGGAGATGACCGTTCTTGGTTAAAAGGTCGATGACGACTGCGTCGCTGTCAGCGTAGAAAAGACCGTTGATTGGGTCATTTTCTTCCATATGGACAACGCCTTTCTCGTCGATCGGGCAAGTTGGGCGGATGTTGTATTTGAGACAGGCATTGAAGTCATCGGTACCGAAGTCAGGCGCGATATGGACGCAGCCAGTGCCGTCTTCGGCGGTGACGTATGAAGCGTTGATGATTAAGGATGAGCGCTCATAGAGAGGATGCTTGACGGTGAGGTTCTCAAGATCCTGGCCATGGAAGGTCTTAAGGAGCTTGGCCTCTTTGAGCTCAAGGGTCTCTTTGACTTTCTCTAAAAGGGATGAGCAGAAAAGGAAGGTTCCCTTTTCGGTCTCGTATAAGCCGTATTCGAATTTTGGGTTGAGGGCGATCGCCTTGTTATGAGGGATGGTCCATGGGGTTGTGGTCCAGATGATGACTTTGGAGCCTTCTGGGAGCTTGTCTTTGCCATCGAGGACATCGAAAGCGATGTATAAGGTTCTTGCGGTGACATCTTGGTATTCGACCTCAGCTTCGGCAAGAGCGGACTCGCTGGATGGGGACCAGTAAACTGGCTTGAGGCCTTTGTAGATAATGCCTCTAAGGGCCATCGCGGCGAAGACGTCGATCTGACGGGCTTCGTATTCTGGCATCAAGGTGAGGTATGGATGATCATAGTCGCCTAAGCAGCCAAGGCGCTTGATCTGGCCTTTTTGCCTGGCAACCTGCTCATAGGCATAGTTCTTGCAATGGTCGCGGAAATCGGCGACGGACATCGCTTTGCGGTTAACGCCGGATTTGGTGACTCTGACCTCGATTGGAAGGCCGTGCGTGTCCCATCCGAAGACGAATGGGGTCTTGTAGCCTTTCATGTTCTTGTAGCGGACGGTGAAATCCTTGAGGAGCCTGTTGAGCATGTGGCCGCAGTGAATGTCGCCGTTGGCGTATGGAGGGCCATCATGGAGAAGGTATTCTTCGCAACCCTCTCGATTCTGGTTCATCTTTTCGTAAAGGTTCATCTCATGCCACTTTTCGATCATCTTCGGCTCTTTGATGGTGAGGTTTCGCCTCATCTCAAAACCGGTGTTAGGCATAAGCAATGTGTCTTTGAGCTCGCTCATATGGATCTCTCCTTTCAAGAAATAAAAAACGCCCATCTAAGGGCGCATTCCGCGTGGTACCACCTTAGTTCGATTAATCGCACTCAAGTCCCTAGGTAACGTTAGGGTGACGTCCTTCCTACTACTATTTCAGAAGGATGGCTCCGATAGTGATGGGGCTTGCGCGGTGCCTCGTTCTCATCCAGGAGGCTCTCTGTAGGGTGCGCTTGTCCGCTCTATCATCCTAGCCGAGGACACTATAAAGGAAGCACCCGCCTTTTGCAAGGAACTTCAAAGAAGTTAAAGAAAAACCGAGCCCATTTGAGCCCGGTTATGCTTCTAAACCATGTCCTTATTCGTCTTTAAGGAAGTTAGGAAGGATGTCGTCAGCGATGCCGCCTTCGTCCTCTTTCTCATCAAGAGGCGCGGACTCGACAGGTTTGACTGGCTCATTGATTCCGCTTCCGAGTTCTTCTTTCGATGGAGCGACGAATTTCGGGGTGTTGCTGAAATCGAATTCCTCGGTGAAGTCGCTCGCGATGACGGAAACGACGATGGTGTCATCGATATTTGGGTTGATCGAGACACCGAACTTGATGTCGATGGCTCCACCAGCCTGGGCGTTGATTCTGTTGACGCATTCCTGGGCTTCGTAAAGGGTGA
>JAFZUD010000096.1 GCA_017618495.1 Bacilli bacterium
AACCAGGCGGAACCCCAATCGCCGAAGAGATCAGAAACGTCATCCTCGACAAGAAGAACACGGCAATGGACCCTCGCACCGAGGCTCTTTTATATGCCGCAAGCCGCCGTCAGCACTTAGTTGAGAAAGTCATCCCTTCCCTCAAAGAGGGCAAGTTGGTCCTTTGCGACCGTTTCATCGATTCTTCCCTCGCCTATCAAGGCGGAGCACGTGAAATCGGAATCGATAACGTCTACAACATGAACCTTTTCGCGACCGAAGGAATGCTTCCTGACCTCACGATCCTCTTCGACATCAAACCAGAAGAGGGTTTAGCGAGAATCGCCGCGAACAGCCAAAGAGAAGTGAACCGCCTCGATGTTGAGAAGCTTGCCTTCCATAACAAAGTCCGCGATTCATTCCATGAACTTGCGAAGAAATTCCCTGAGAGGTTTGTCATCATCGATGCCTCCAAGAGCCCTGACGAAGTCTTTGAAGAGTCTTATAAAGCCATCGAAGATAGGTTAAAGAAATGAGATTCGGCGATTACCTAGAGAAGAAACAACCGCTTGTATATAGAACCTTTGCCAACGCCATCGAGAACAAACGTTTGGCGCATGCATATCTTTTATGTGGCGAGTCTGGGACTCCTCTTTTGGAAACCGCCAAATACATGGCCAAGAGCCTTATCTGCGATCACCCAAATCCTTTAGCCTGCGAAGAGTGCAGGAGCTGCGGCCGTATCGACCATGGCACTTACATGGACTTCCATATCCTTGGCGAAGAAGAGGACGGAATTAAGAAGGAAGAAGTCGAAAACGTCGTCGAAGATTTCTCAAAAACCCCTACAGAAACCAAGGGAATCATGATTTATATCATCCATCTCGTGGAATCCATGAGCGTGGAAGCGATCAACTCCTTGCTGAAGTTTTTGGAAGAACCTCCAACCCATACGTTCGCTATATTGACCACGGAGAATGAGGCGAAGGTCTTACCGACCATCATCTCCCGTTGTCAGTGCATGAGGATGCTTCTCTCCCCTCGGGAAGAGGTCATCAAAGAAGCCGTTGATGAAGGTGTCTCGTTAGAGGACGCAGAACTCATTTCCTATTTCTCGAATAGCGCCCCTCTCGTCCTTGAGGAATCGAAGACCGCTGAATATAAGAACGCGAAAGATTCATTCCTCTTAGCCTTAGAAGCCCTCTCCAAAACGAGAAGCGAAGCTTGCTATCTTTTTGAGAAAGGCATCATCCCAGACCTCGACAAAAAGAAGGCCCGTTATTTCTTAGACATGCTTTCTTTGGCGTTTAAGGACTTAATCTCCCTCAAACAAAACCAAACGCCTTTGCTTTCTTCTTATGTTAAACTTATTGAGCCTCTCAAGAAGTGGTCACACCTCGAGGAAAGCCTCTTAGAGATCATGAAGGTCAGAAACCATCTTGAGCTCAATATAAATACCGCTCTATTAATCGAGCACCTCATCAACTACATCACCAAGGAATTCATACTATGAATAAAGACGAAATCATGAGCACATATAAATATTTCATCGGAGTCAGTTTTGCTGGTGCCAGCAAAGCCTATTATTTCGGCACCGATGATGACACTTTAGTGATTGGCGACAAGGTCGTCGTCGAAACCGTCTCTGGCCTTGAGCTTGGCGAGATTTCCGTTGCCCTTAAACCTACAAGCGCCTATAAATCCGGCCTTGAGCTCAAACCAATCATCCGTCGTCCAACTAGCCTCGACCTCGAAGACTATGAGATGAGCAAAAAGGAAGCGGACATCGCCCTTAAGATCACTCAGAAAGAAGTCACTAAACTCGATCTTCCAATGAGACTCCTCTCTGCCCAATACACTTTAGACGGAGCGAAAGTCACAATCACCTACACCGCGGATAACCGAGTCGATTTCCGTGAGCTTCTTCACGTCCTTGCCCCACAACTTAAGTGCCGCATCGAGCTTCATCAGTTAGCCCCACGCGACAAAGCCAAGATGGTCGGCGGCATTGGAACCTGCGGCCTCCCGCTTTGCTGCTCAACCTTCCTTAACCAGTTCGATGGCATTGCCATCTCGAAAGCCAAGAACCAGATGCTTACCCTCAATATCCCTAAGCTTTCTGGACAGTGCGGCAAACTCATCTGCTGCCTTAACTACGAAGATGATCTCTACACCGAAGCGAGAAAGAACTTCCCTCGCCCAGGCACCCCTGTCAAATATAACGGCACCGACTACGTGGTCGATTCTTTCAATATCATTTCTCAGACCATCAAACTCAAAACCGAGCTTGATGTCGCTTATTTGTCCTTAGACGAATATAACGAGCTTACAAGAAACGCTCATCAGGGAAAGCATGACCGCCGCAATGATAAACCGCGAGCTTAATTTCTTTGGCAACAGTCCTCTTCTCTATTTGATTGCCACTCCAATAGGAAACCTCGGAGAAATGACTCCAAGGGCTTTAGAAGTGCTTAAGGAAATCGATTATGTCGCTTGCGAAGACACTCGTAACAGCGGCTCCCTTTTGAAGAAGTTCGGCTTAGACAAACAGTTCATCTCTTGCCACGAGCATAACGAAGAAGAAGCGTCACAAAAAATCATCTCCCTCCTAAAAGAAGGGAAGAAGATCGCCTATATGTCCGATGCCGGTTACCCAACCGTCAGCGACCCTGGCGAAAGACTCACGAAGCGCTGCATCGAAGCAGGCATCAAGGTCTCTGTCGTCAATGGCCCAAGCGCGGCGATCTGTGGCTTAGTCGGTTCAGGCCTTGAAGCAGACCACTTCTACTTCTATGGCTTCCTCCCAAGCAAACCATCCGCCAGAAAGAAAGAACTCGAATCCCTTAAAACGAGAGAAGATACGATTGTCTTCTATGAGGCTCCTCACCGTATTGGAGCAACTCTCAAAGACATGTCTTCCATCCTTGGAGGAGACCGCAAAGCCGTCATCGCTAGAGAGCTCACCAAGCAGCACGAAGAATATATCAGAGGCACTTTAGGTGAGATGGTGGAGCTTGATGAAAGCACCCTCATCGGAGAGATGGTTATCATCGTCGAAAAGCAAAAATCCACTGCAAAAACCCTCTCAAATGACGAAATCGTTGAGATTTTGAAGGAAAAACTCGAAACCCTTTCTTCAAAGGAAGCAATTAAAGAAACCGCAAAAGAAAACGACATCCCGAAGAATGTCGTCTACGATATCTACCTTAAGAACTTTAAGGACTAGGAGATAGAGGGCGAAGGAAGTTCGCTCTCTTTTTCTTTTAGAGGCTCGCTTGTTGAAGGAACGCTTTCTAGAGCGACTTCAGCAGACATAGACTCTTTCCTCTTCTTTTTGATCTCAAGGGTGAAGGTCACCATGGAGTATCCAGCGATGACAAACCAAGCTGCGCTTGAAGCGAAGGCGCCAACCTTGAGATATGGAGTGAGGTAAGTGAGTTCGTAGGTGATCTTTCCTGCTGGAGCAACGAAACCAACTAAACCTCCGTTGACCTTAAGCATCTTTGGATAAGTGACGTTGCCTTGTTCATCGGTCGCTTTAACGCTCCAACCTGCGTCATAACCAACTGAGGTTGTAACGACTTTAGCCGTTGGGAAGTTGCTTTCGAAGGTGAATTTGTTCTTGTCATATGTGACGTTGGTGAGGTTATGCTCATCGTCGCTGATGACGTTGAATGCGCCTTCAATTGCGCTTCTCTCGGATTTGTTGATGTAGACGTAGGAAGGGAATGTGCCTTGGGTGAAGTCACTTGGTTTGGCGTTGAAGCAGATATATTTGACTCTTCCATTTGGATACATCTCGAAGATGTCGTTAGTGTAGCTGCCGCTGATACGGTAACCGATGATGTTATCAAGAGCCCAGTATTCATAGCTCAGGAGAACATTCTCTTCGATATCCCCGTTCTCTTTCATCCTGTCGCCGATCATGTAGACCCTGGTCTTGTATTTGCTGTTGCGGAGGTTGTAGTCGATTGAGAAGCAAGCGCCGCTCCAATCGTCGTTGAAGTATTTCGCTCCGCCAGTCGGGGTTAAAGCGACGACGTCAGAGTCGCCAGCGTATTTGAAATCTTTGCCTTGGGTGAAGCCGTTCTTAGTGGTGACGTAGTTGCCTTTTGAATCAACGTATCTGGTCTGATCTCCATCAGTTTCGGTATGGAAAATGCTCTGAGTGCCCTTCTCAATGATGTCAGCGAAATAACCTGGGCCTTCGCGACCTTGGTTGGTGCCCCACCACTCAAACTTATTGCTGGTTGGGGTTGAGGTCTTGCAATCATAAATCTGTCCAACATAGGAGACAGGGGTGAATAAAGTGTTGCTCTCGTTTGGAGTATCCAAAGTGAAGGATGGGTTTTCAGCGATGAGGGCATCCGCATCAGCGTCTTCAAGGATGGCGCCAGTCATAAGGACTTCGTCGTTCCTCAAAAGCTCTTTGGCGCTTCCTGCCATATATCCGGAAGAACTCAAAGTTAAGAAATCGTCGCCCTGGTTGAAGGTGTTTTCTTTGACGTTGCGCTTATAGATGTGATCGACAGCATGGCCGAGTTTTATCTTCTCGACGTATGGGTTCTTGTAGAGGCGGAAAACGGTGTTCGTGTCGCCACCGACGATCTCTGAACCCCATGGGACGTTGTCAGCAACGCCTTCCCATTTGCCATAACCTTCGCGAGCGATCGCGTAGTATTTCAT
>JAFZUD010000097.1 GCA_017618495.1 Bacilli bacterium
AGGAGACGATGAGAGCGGCGAGGACCAAAGTGATGATGAGTCCAAGCCACCACTGGAAGACATAAGCCTCACCAATCCAGTAGACAATGAGAGCAGCGACGTATGACATGGCAAACCACCAAAGAAGGGTGAGCCAGAAGTGTTTGCCTTTGAGTTCACCATGGGCAGCGCCGATAGCGGCAAAGCATGCGATGGTGAAGAGGTTATAAACCGCAAAGCTGTAAACGCCGGCAATGTTGAGGGCGACAGAGCCTTCATCAAGACCAAGGACCGCCATTGTGGCGACGACATCCTCTTTAGCGATAAGGCCGGTGATCGTGGCGACAGAATACTTCCAGCCATCCGCGCCATAAGTCCAACCGCCTTCAAGGCAGCCAAGAGGATAGAAGAAGAATTTAAGTCCTTGTCCAAGGGTACCAAGGATGGACCATTCCATGTTATAGGCAAGCTCCATCTCGCCTTCTTCGTTCACGACTTCAACGAAGTATGGGTAGACATCTCCGCCGAAGCTGAATGTTGCATCATGCAATGACTCGTTGAAAGCATTGTTATACCAGAAGTCCCAACCGAAGTTGCTGAAGAACCAAATGACGATGGTGCAGGCAAGGATGATGGTGCAGGCTTTGACGACATAGTGCTTAAGCTTGTCCCAAAGGAGGGCTAAGACGTTACGAGCCTGTGGGAGATGATATTCCGGAAGTTCCATGACAAACGGCGCAACATAATGCTCTTTGGAGAAAAGCTTTAAGAACAAAGCGAAGATGATTGCAGCGGCAATACCACCGAGATAGATAGCGAAGACGAAGATGTCCCCTGCTGCTCCCATCATTGCGCCAATGCCAGCGAGGAAAGCCCAAATTGGGGCTTTTGCGCCACAGGAGAAGCAAGTCATCAAACGGATAGTGAGGCGTTTTTCTCTATCGTCACCAAGGGTCCTCGTTGCCATGATGGCAGGAACGGAACAACCAAAGCCGGTGAGCATTGGGATGAACGCTCTTCCCGATAAACCGAACTTTTTGAAAGCGCGGTCAAGGATGAAGGCGATACGAGCCATGTATCCAGAATCTTCAAGGATAGCGATGAAGAAGAATAAGAGCATGATCTGAGGAACGAAGCTCAAGACCGCAGAGACGCCACCTAACACGCCATCGAGGAGGAACGAAGTGTACCAAGCCTCTGGCATAACGTTTCTGAGGTTATCAATGATAAGGGAGTCGGTAAACCACCCAAACCAAGATTGAAGGAACACGCCAAGCGACGGTATTCCATCAACTGGTTCGCCAGACATGCCGGAGAAGAAGTCGGCAGCCGCCCCTTCCATATGGACAGGGATGAAGAAGAGAGCCTCACCGAAGGTGAAGTGGAAGACAAGGAACATGATGAAGACAAAGATTGGAAGACTCCAAATCCTATGGGTCAAAACCCTGTCGATCTTTTCAGAAGTTGTTAACTGTCTTTCTTTTGTACTAATTCCTGCCGCTTTTTCCTTTGAGACGAAAGCGCCCATGAAGTGATTGCAGATGTAGTTATATCTAGCATCGGCAATCAAGGCCTCGAAATCAGAACCAAAGGTTTCGTTTTTATAGAACTTTTTGAAAGCCATGACCATCTCAGCGATGTCTCTATGGTCTTTTGCCTCAAGTTCATCGAGTTCAATCAATTTGATGGCGTGGAATAAAGGATAGGCAACATTCTGAGCCTCGAAAGCGGCTTTAACGTTGCTGAGAAGGCTAAGAAGCTCTTTGTCTTCGATGACGGTTGAACCTTCTCTTTTATGCTTTGAAGCCTCATAGGCGACCTTCATGAGCTCATCAATGTTCTCTGCTTTGAGAGCAGAAATCTCAACGACCGGAACGCCTAGGCTCTTCGAAAGCTTATCGATTTTGATGCTGTCGCCCCTTTTGCGAAGGACATCACTCATGTTGAGAGCGACGACCATTGGGATATCGATCTCAAGCAACTGAGTAGTCAAATAAAGGTTTCTTTCGATGTTGGTTGCATCGACGATGTTGATGATGCAATCAGGTTTCTCATCAAGGATGTAGTTTCTCGAAACGACTTCCTCGCTTGTGTACGGCGAAAGGGAATAGATGCCAGGAAGGTCGATGATGTCGATTTCTTCATCAAGCTTCTTGTAGCTTCCTTCCTTTTTATCAACGGTGACACCAGGCCAGTTACCAACGTGGGCGGTCGATCCAGTCAAAGAGTTGAATAAGGTGGTCTTTCCGGAGTTCGGATTTCCGGCTAATGCAAAACGTTTGCTCATATTAGTCCTCCACCTCTAATTCGATTAAATGGGCCTCGGACTTACGCAAGGTCAGTTCATAGCCCCTCAAGGTAACCTCGATTGGGTCCCCTAATGGAGCGAATTTTTTAACAGTGACTACGGCCCCTGGGGTGACACCCATATCAAAGAGCCTTCTTCTTAAGCGGCCTTCACCGTTTACTTTTTTGATTTGGCCAGTCTCGCCAACTTTTAGTTTGTCTAGTTTCTTAAGCATGATTCCTTCCTTTCTATGCTACTAGAGTCACGGATGTCGGTTACCTTCTTCCTTCGGCCGCGACTATGCTTCGGTTAGTTCATCTAACTAATTCAGAAGAACCAAAAACGATGCCGGTTAGACATCGCTAACCAATATATACTTCACGCACCTGTCACGCAAGAAAAAGTTAGTCATGTTTAACTCTTGTCCATTCAATCATTAAAAAGGGCATTCATGAACTTCGGCCAAAACAAAATGTAAAAATCGAAAAATGAGGACGTTTTTGCAAGGGATTTTTGACTATTTTGTTTTTCGTTGGGCGGGTTATAAGGATTTTTGATCCACTGCTTCTCAATCCGATTTTCGGTGTTCGCTTTGGATAGCAAAACTTTTTGTACTGTGTCTAATATCCACGTTTTTGAATTGTAAAGATTGCTAGAAAAATCTATAGCCGGACTCCCTTCTTTTCGAAATCGTATTTTTTCTCTTCCCAAAACCAGTTTCAATTAAGTCCCCTCGTTCGGAGACAGTTATGGAGAAGGTCATTGCGATTATCGACTTGAAAAGTTTTTACGCCTCTTGTGAGTGCGCTTGCCGCCACCTCGATATTTTCAAAACGCCTTTGGTCTGCGTAGATCCATATCGCAGCGAGAATAGCGTCGTCATGAGCGTCACTCCTTTCCTTAAGGAAAAGTATGGTTGCAGCAACGTATGCAGAAAGAAGGATCTCCCTAACGTTCCAGGAATGATTTTTGCAGTTCCACGCATGTCTTATTACCTGACGTTATCTTGCAAAGTTGTCTCCATCTTCCTCGATTTCGTCTCCGAAGAAGACCTTCACGTCTATTCGGTTGATGAGTCCTTCCTCAACATCGGGCCATACCTAAAGATGTATCGCTGCACAGCGGAAGAACTCGTAGCGAAAATTCAAAAGACCATCTGGGACAAGCTAGGACTCCTCGCCACAGCAGGCATCGGACCGAACATGTTCTTAGCGAAAGCGGCCTTAGACAACGAGGGCAAGAAGAAAGCCCCTTATATCGCTCACTGGGACTATGAGGATGTCCCTACGAAGCTTTGGAAGATCAAACCGATCACCAAGGTCTGGAGCATTAGCGACGGCACCTCAAACCATCTAGCAAGGATTGGAATCAGGTCTCTCAAGGAACTCGCTTTAGCCCCGATTGGCCTTCTCAGAAAAGAATTCGGCATCATGGGAGACCAGCTCAAAGACCTTGCAAACGGCATCGACGAAAGCGACATCCAAAACAAATATGTCCCGCAAAACACGTCTCTTTCGTGTGGACAGACCCTGATTCGTGGGTATTTTCCAGATGAGGCACTGCTGCTGCTAAGAGAGATGAACGACGAGCTTTCCCAAAGACTCAGGGAACAAGACGCTCTAGCGGGAAAGGTCTCAGTGTACGCCGGATACGAAGATGGGACAGCCTTCAACAAGAGCTGGACGTTGCCATACAAGACGGATGACACGGATACGTTATATGAGGCAATCGAGGATATGTTCCTTGCTTGCACCAACAACGCGAGGATCAGAGGCCTAGGAATCTCTTATGGCTCATTTGGCAAAGCGGATTCCGTGCAGCTCTCTTTATTCGAAGACCAAGACGATCAGATAGAACGCTCAAAGCTAAACGATGCGCTCGACTCCATCCATAGGATGTTTGGCGACAACAGCGTGCTAAGAGCAAGCGCTTTGCTTAAGAACAGCACAGCGATGAGAAGAAATGAACAGATAGGAGGACACAGAAGATGAGAAAAGACAGAGGAATGATGAAATGGGCGCCATATAAGTCCCTTGATTCACAAGCGGACTTCTTAATGAAGATGACCTATGACAAAGGCAAGAAACCAAAGCCACAGCTCATGGAAGATGAGGCTAGAAGAATCAACGACCTTCTTTGCTCATACCATGGCCAAAACATCGAAGTGTCCTATTACGAAAACGGCTACATCCACAAGATCGTCGGAATCATTTCAGAGATCAGCAGAACGTTCATGTTTTTGGTGGTCGGAGGCACAAGAGTCGACCTTAGAAATCTCGTTGGTTTAAAGGAAAACAATTAGTTTTCCAATAAAAAGCGAACAACTCCTATTAATAGGGTGAATCCACCTTCCGGATTTGGAATATCTGCAAGAGCCCCCTTTAACGTGGATATTCCTTTTGTTTCTATAATCGGCATTTGAGTTTACAATGCAGGTAGGTCAAACACATGGCTATCGATGAGCAAAAGCTTGAAAAAGCAATGGCCGCCCTTCAAAAAGGCGACAGCAACGCTCTAGGAGACATCTATGTCTTAACGAGCAAAGGTGTATTCACCTTTGTTTTACCTATTCTCCATGATTACCAATTAGCCGAAGACGTCATGCAACAGACCTATGTCAGCTGCTATGACAATATCCAGTCCTACCGTCTTGGCACAAGCGCTAGGAACTGGCTTTTGACGATTGCCAAGAACGCCGCACTAAGCGAACTCAAAAAGAGAAACCGCGAAGTCTCTTACGATTTCACTCAAGAGCCATCGTCCAATGGCGTCTATTTCCTTGGTGACGTCGAATCGCCAACCATCGCGATCGCCAACAAGGTTTTAGCCGAAGACGAATTCAACATCCTTATGCTTTACGCAGTCGGCGACTACAAGCACCGCGAAATCGCTGACATCCTCCATCTTCCTTTAGGAACCGTCACCTGGAAATACTCCATGGCCCTCAAGAAGGTCAAAGCGGCCCTCGAAGATTCACAGACCGAATATGAAAGAGAACACGAACTTGGTTATAAAAACGCCTGAGGAACTTTCTCCTGAACAAGAGAAGGAAATCCTTTCTTTGATCAAGGCCGAGGCCTCTTCTTTCGTTCCGGACAAATTGCTTAGCGTCCTTAAGGCCTGTGGCATCGAAAGCGAAGTCAGCCAAGAGGATGAAGCGTTCGTTCTTGGAATGCTCAAAGGCAATTCCTTCGTCCCAGATGACAAAGCCGCATTAGAAAAAACCACTGGCGTCATCGCCCCTGATTTAAAGAAAGACGAAAAGGCTTTGACCCGTCGCATGAGACGCGAGGCAAACGCTTTCGTTCCTAACAAAAAACGCGAAATCTATAACAAAACCGGCCTAAAAGAGCATTTCTCCTTCGCAAGGTTCATGAAAAAGAACTGGGCTTTCGTTGGAGCGGGTGCCGCTGCAATCGCTGGCATTAGCATCGGTGCGAATGCCTATCTCAACAACCGTGAGATCGTCAATGCTGCCAGCTCATACATCAATGTTTCCATCACCCCATCGACTTGTGAGGTGCAAGCCCCTATGAGAGGCTACGAAGGAACAAGCGAAGCCCAGTCGAATAACTACAAGCCATCCTGGGGCATGAGCGCTGACAACAAGAACCTCGTCACCGACGTCAAAGCGAATAACTATAGCGCTAACCTAGTCGCAGTCAGCAGCGCCAATCTCCTTGAGAAGTCGGCATACCAAGCTGTCGCTGACCTCATCAACCCATGCTACGAGAAAGGTTATCTCGAAGCGGTTAACAAAGACTCCCTCAATACAATCACCATCGATATTGTCTCAACGATCGATAACTACGCCGACATCTATGAAGAAAGCTTCAAAGAGGCGCTTAACTCCGCTCTCCAAAGAGACAGGGTCTACGCCAATGTCGAGTTCAATGTCTTCAGGATTGATACCCTTGTGAGAACTGACCATCTAAAGATGGGGAAGATCTCCAAAATCTATTCGACCTTCAACCGCGATGTCGATGTCAAAGTGATTGCCGACTATAGCGAAGAGCTCATTAACAACCTTGATGCAGCAATCAGCTCCACCGCTCTTGCTCGTCTTTCTGAGGCTGGTCTCAATTATCTAACCGATGGAATTAAGGAAACCTTCCTCAGCTTCACCGGCGAAAAACAAATCAAATCCTCCCTCACTCCAGAAGAGTTCGATATGTGCAGAAACGAATTGGCTTCCCAAGCATGGCGCTTAAGGAACTACTTCGGAACCGAAGATGTCGAAAAACTCTCTCAATTCCTTTCCGACGATAGCGGAGCCATCTATATCTCTGACCTCAACAAATTCATGATGGATGAGAATCCGATGCTCAAAGACTTATACAAAGAAGTCCGTAATTACGTCTTGGCGAAAGCGACGGAAACCGAACAGGATTATAACAGCTTCCTCCAAAGCGTTTCTAAGCACGCTGAATCCGCTCAGAAGTCGACAGGATACTTCCCTGATGCCGGTAAGGCTGATCCAGGCATTTGGTCACACGGCGAAGGCTGGTGCGAACCTGGCTGGGGCCCTGGCGGATGGGGCGGTTGGTGGCATCCATAGGCAAGTAAACACTTGCCTTTTTCTTTTATTCTTTAGCGAAGGCCATTAAAATTAGAGGGTCCAACAAGGAGGATTTCTCATGAGCAAAGAAAAGAAACCTTTAAACATGAAGAAAGGTGGCTTAATTTGGTCCATCTGGAACTTCATCGAAGCCGCTTTGCTTTTGACGATGGGCATTCTCGTCATCGCCAACTGCACAAATTCTGATATCCAGGCAAACGTCTTCATCGTCATCTCGATATTCCTTATGGTTGGCGGTCTTCTTAAGATCGTCGCCAACTTCTTACCAGTCATTGGCGCCACTCCTCTTGAGGTCATGGCCAAGCAAGCTATCCGTGCACAGCTTTCTTACGACCTTGTCATCGGCGGAACCATTGAGCTCGCCTTTGGCGTTGCCCTTTGTGTCTCCATGACCACTGGTGATCCTGCTGCCATCATCGGCATCATCATGAACTTCATCGTCTGGCTCGTCAGCGGACTCCTCATCGTCTCTGGCGTTTCCCTTGTTGCCTTCGCGATCGGATTCATCGTCAGCAAACTTTATAAGCTTTACATGCCAATCCTTGAGATCATCCTTGGCGTCCTTCTCATTGGTGCAGGCGTTGCCATCATCATCCTCTTCACCAACAACAGCGAAATCGTCATGAGCATCATGCTCGTCATCGTCGGCGCTGCCCTTGCTGTCGGTGCCGTCTTCAAAGTCATCGGCGTCGTCAAAGCCATCCTCAAGAACAAAGAGGAAAAGGAACCTGACGAGAACGTCATCGACGCTCCAGAAACCTTCGAGGTTAAGGAAGAAGAACCGAAAGAAGAAACGGTTCAGGAAACCGAAAGCACCGAAGTCGCTGTCATCGAAGAGACTAACGAATAACAAACAGATACAAAAAAGAGGCTGGGATCCAGCCTCTTTTCTTTTTCCTTATTTATTTCTTGGCTTCCATGAGGTTCTTAAGGAGAGCGAGCCTCGTAAGAAGTCCAACGCCTCCAGGAACCGGAGTCTGTTTGGCGATTGGGAGATTTGGTTCGGCGTCACCATGGAGATGTCCGTCTTCGCCTTTGTTGATGCCGACATCGACTAACCAAGCGGTTGGCTTGAGTTCATATGTATGATCAATGAAGGCTTGCCTGCCGATTGCGACAACGATGAGGTCGGCGTTCTTAAGATACATGCGACGGTCCTCTTCTTTGGTCTTGGAATGGAGGACGGTGACATTGCAGTTTTTGTTGAGGAGAAGTCTCGCCATAGGTTTGCCAACGATATCGCTTCTACCTAAAACCACCGCGTTTTTGCCAGTGAAATCGAATCCATCGGCGGATAAATAATCAACGATTCCTTTTGGGGTGCAGCAGATATATTTGGAGCCAAGGACAAAGCCATCGACATCCTTTTCAGGGGAGATGGTTTCGTTGATGTGCTTCTCGCTGATATGTTTTGGGACCGGAAGCTGAACGAGGATGCCAGTGATTGATGGATCTTCGTTTTGCTTTCTGATGAGGGAGAGGACTTCTTCTTCGGTGACATCTTCCTCAAACTGGGTTTGGATGGCGGTGATGCCGACCTCCGCGGAATCTTTCTTCTTTCCGCGGACATAAGACTCGCTGGCAGGGTTGTGGCCAACGGTGATGATTGAGAGAACAGGCGCCTCAGGCATTTGAGCCACTTCGGCTTTGATTCTTTCCTTTTCTTGAAGGACGTATTCTTTTATTTCCATAGCTAACCTTAACATAACACTTAAGGGTTTTAATTTCATTAAAAAAGGCCAGATTCTTATCTGGCCTATCGATTATTCTTTCTCGATTATTTGAGAAGCTTGAAGAAGGTGAGGAGCTCGGTGGTTGTGGTACCGTTATCTCCGCTTTCAGGTCCCTTAGCATTGAGAATCATGATAAGGAGAGCGAGGAAGAGGAAGACGACAGCGAATCCGAAGGTAAGCCAAGTAATGACTTTCTCGGAACCACGTTCCTTGGTTTTAACGAAAACGTTAAGTCCTCCACCGGTGATAGCGCCAGAAGCACCTTCTGACTTACCGCCTTGGAGCAAGCTCAAAACGATCAATATGAGAGCGACGATGATAAATAAGATGTCATACCACTGCATAATACGAATAACTCCGAACGCTAAATGCGCTAGATAACTTTAGTATAGTTAGACCTTTTTCGCAATCAAAGATTCACTATACAATAGTGCTTCCTTTACTTTCCGAGATTGGCTTTCGTCTCGAGAATGATGTCGCGAATCTCCGCCGCTCTTTCGAAATCGTAATTCTTTGCGGCCTCTTTCATCTCTTTATCAAGGAGCTTCAAGCGCTTCTCAATCTCGCTTCTCGACATCTTGCCAGACATCTTGGAGAACTCTTCCTCGTCCCTGTCGTTATTGGTGAGAGGAGGTCTGATCTCTTTGATGATGGTCGTTGGGACGATGCCATATTCATCGTTGTAGGCTTTTTGGATGCTCCTACGACGATTGGTCTCATCGATGCATTCCTTCATCGAGCGGGTGATCGTGTCAGCGTACATGATGACTTTGCCATGCGCGTTTCTCGCTGCACGTCCCGTGATCTGGATGAGGGAGGTTGTTGAACGGAGGAAGCCTTCTTTATCGGCATCAAGGATGCAGATCAAGGAGACCTCTGGGATATCAAGACCTTCTCTTAGAAGGTTGATGCCGACAAGGACATCGAATTTGCCCTTACGGAGCTGATAGATAATCTCGGTTCTCTCCAAGGTCTTTGTCTCGTTTTGGAGATAGGTGACTTTGATGCCTTCGTTTTTGAGATAGGCGGTAAGATCCTCTGCCATTTTAATGGTGAGAGTGACGATCATGACCCTCTCGTTCTTCTCAATGCGGTCTTTGATCTCCGCCATGATGTCATCAAT
>JAFZUD010000098.1 GCA_017618495.1 Bacilli bacterium
GGATTACACCACCTTGTGTGGGAAGTCATAGACAACTCGGTTGACGAAGCGGTCAACGGCTACGGTAAGAAAATAACCGTCACTTTGATGAGGGACGGTTCTTTAACCGTTGAAGACGAAGGCCGTGGTGTCCCGGTCGATATTCACAAAGAATCCGGAATCCCAGCCGTTCAGCTTATTTATACGACTCTCCATAGCGGTGGTAAGTTCAACAGCAAGAACTATAAGACCAGCGCTGGTCTCCATGGTGTTGGCGCGACTGTTGTTAACGCTTTAAGCGAATTTGTCGAGGTCACCGTTTACCGTGACAATCAAATCAGCCAAATCACTTTTGCTAACGGTGGCCATTTGCAAACACCTCTTCACGTCATCGGTTCTACGAACAAACACGGAACTACCGTCCGTTTCAAACCAGACCCATCTATTTTCCCTAATACAAAATTTAGTTATGAAACGATCGCCTCAAGACTCGAAGAAAAGAGTTATCTTTTGACCGGCGTTCATTTCATCATCAAAGACCAAATCACCGGAAACACTCACGATTACTATACCGAACACGGTTTACGTGAATACGTCCAAACTTTAACCATCGACAAAACGCCTATGGCGGATGTTATCGACATGAGCGATAACTCCAACCCAATTCAGGTCGACATTGCTATGAGATGGTGTGTTGGTGACTATGGCGAGAACATCTATAGCTATGCTAACGATGTCAGAACCGCTGATGGTGGCACCCATGAGACCGGATTCAAAGGCGCATTAACCAAGATCATCAATGACTGGGCAAGCGAAAACGAACTTATCAGAGGCAATCAATCTATTGATGGCAGCGACATCCGCGAAGGACTTACAGCCGTTATCTCGGTTAAAGTCCCTGAAAACAAACTTGAATACGAAGGACAAACCAAAGGCAAACTTGGAACGCCTGAAGCGACCGCTGTTGTCAGCAACGCTTTAGCAAACTTCATGCCTTACTATCTCACCGAGCATAAAGACTTTGCGGTGGCTCTTATCAAGAAGTGCGCCCAAGCCAAGGAAGCTCGTGAGGCTGCCCGCAAAGCTCGTGAGGCTGCCAGGGGAACTAAGAAGAAAGTTGCTGAAATGATCATCAGCGACAAACTCGCCAGCGCCCAGAGCAAAGACTACAAGAACAATGAACTCTTCATCGTCGAGGGTGATTCCGCAGGCGGAACCGCCAAGAAAGGCCGCGACAGAAGTCATCAAGCCATCCTTCCATTACGTGGCAAACCTTTAAACACTCATAACGTTTCCAACCAGGAAATCATCGATAACCTCGAATTCTCGACCCTCATCCAGACCATTGGTGCTGGATTTGGAGATGAATTCAATCCTGACGCGAGCCGCTATGGCAAGATCATAATCATGACCGATGCCGATACCGACGGTGCTCACATCCAAATCCTTTTGCTCACATTCTTCTACAACTACATGAAGCCTCTCATCGACCGCGGAATGGTCTATATCGCTCAGCCACCTCTTTATCGCGTGTACAAGAAGAGCGATACGAAGAAGCACATTTTCTGCTGGAGCGATGAAGAACTTGAGAAAGCAAAACAGAAGATAGGTGCCGGATATGGCATCAACAGATATAAAGGTCTCGGCGAAATGAACGAAGACGAGCTAGCTTTAACCACAATGAACAAAGCGACCCGCATGCTTTGCCGAGTCATGATCGATGATTCTCTTGTCACCGAAAAGCGAATCGAAACCCTCATGGGCAAAGACAGCGCTCCACGCTGGGCTTGGATTCAAGAGAACGTCACGTTCAACGAAAAAGACGAGTTTATTAAAGAAGTGAAGAACTAACCATGGCCAGAAAGAAGATTGAAGAACCAATAATCCAAGAAAACATTATTTTTGGCCCGCTTGACGAGTTAATGGGCGCTAAATTTGCTATTTACGCCAAAGATGTCATCCAAGATCGTGCCATTCCTGATGCTAGAGACGGCTTAAAGCCAGTTCAGCGCAGGATCGTTTACGATATGTGGAACACCGGCAACACCATCGATAAGCCAACCAAGAAGTGTGCTCGTATCGTTGGTGATGTTTTAGGTAAATACCACCCACACGGTGATTCCTCCGTCTACGAAGCGTTAGTCCATATGTCCCAGGACTGGAACGTTCGTTATCCTTTGATTGATTTCCAAGGTAACAACGGTTCTATGGACGGCGATAGTGCAGCTGCCTATCGTTACACCGAAGCCAGATTGAGTGCCATTTCTAATGAATTAGTCGCTGATATCGACAAAGAAACGGTGGACATGGAGCTTACCTTCGATGACACCTTATTCGAACCAACGGTTCTTCCTGCCCAATTCCCTAACCTTCTCGCTAACGGATCCGAGGGTATTGCGGTTGGTATTTCGACTTCGATTCCTCCTCACAACCTCCGTGAGTTAACATCCGCAATCGTTTACAGAATCAAACACCCAGAGTGCATCGTCGATGACCTCATGAAGTTTGTCCCTGGCCCAGATTTCCCAACTGGCGGCATCATTTTCAAATCAGCCAGCTTAGAGGACATCTATAGAAAAGGCCGTGGCAAAGTCATCGTTAGTGGCAAAGCCGACATTGTTAGCGATGGCAAAGGCGCAAGCCAGATCATCATTTCTGAGATTCCATTCCACGTTAATAAATCGGTCTTAGTCAAAGCCATCGATAAGATCTGCCACGATAAGACAATCCCTGGTATCCTCGAAGTTCGTGATGAAAGCGACAAAGAAGGCCTTAGAATCTCAATCGACCTCAAGAACGATTGCAAACCTGAAGCCGTCTTGGCCTACCTCATGAACAAGACTCAACTCAAGACGTCCTTCAGCGCCCAAGTGGTGGCCATCGTCGATGACAAACCAAAGACATTGGATCTTCTTTCTTACTGCGATTGCTACATCCAGCATCAGCTCGACGTCATCACCAGAAAGAGCCATTTCCTTTTGAATAAGTACACTTTCCGCTTACAGATTGTCGAAGGCCTTATCAAAGCCATCAGCATCCTCGACAAAGTAGTTGAGGTCATCAAAGGCAGCCGCGACAAAGCTGATTCGAAAGAGAACATCCAAAGAGAGTTCGGTTTCACCGAGCCTCAGGCAGAAGCCATCGTCATGATGCCTCTCTATAAGCTTTCCCATACCAACATTAAGGTTCTCCAAGATGAGAACGTTAAGCTCAACGAGGACATCGCTTACTTAAACGGCTTATTGAGCGATCAAAGCAAGCGTGAAGACGTCATCATTGAGAATCTTAAGAGCATTTCTAAGAAATACTCAGGAGAACGTCTTACTGAGATTCGCGAAGAAGAAACGACAACAACCCTCAACAAGCGCGACCTTATCGCCAAAGAAACGGTCAAGCTCGTTGTTACCAGAGACGGTTATATCAAACGTTCATCCCTTAAATCCTGGAAAGGATCCGGTGGACAGAACGGCGCCAAAGCTGGCGTTAAGACCGGCGACTCCTTTGTCTTTGATGGCGAATGCGAGACAACCGACTTCATCCTTGTCTTCACCGAGCAGGGCAATTACCTTTACATCCCTGTCAACGAAGTCAAAGAGGCTAAGTGGAACGACGAAGGATATCACGTCAACAACCTCGTCAACCTCGCTTCAAACGATCATCTCGTTGCGGCCTTTGCCGTCCGTCACTTCAGACACGATCTCTTCATGATTCTTCTTTCGAGGAACGGTTCCATCAAGAGAATCCGTCTTGATTCTTTCCCAGTCATCAGACGCAGCAAACCAATTCCAGCAATCAGGCTTGAGAAAGGCGATTCCCTTGTTGGCGTCACCTATTCTACCGGCGACAGCAATCTCTTCATCACGAGTGAAGATGGTCGTGCTGCTTTCTATAACGAAAACGAAATCTTCATCAGCAACCCAAAGAGCCGCGGCATGAAAGCAGGCTCCTTTGGAGGCAAACCTCTTGCTGGCGTTCTTGCATTCAACCAAGACGAGAAAGAAAACAAGATACTCGTTGTCACCGACCGCGGATCTACTAGAGTCTTCGATACCAACCATATCAACCTACAGAAGAGGCTCCATAAGGCAAATACCTTCTTCAATATGTTCAAGAAGGAACCTCACCGCGTTGTCTTTATCTCAAGGACAAACGGACAAGTCCCTCCATACACTATTGAAGCGGTTTTGAACGATGGCACACGTTATGACATCGTGTTCCCTGACTTCTATTTGACCCCAACAGACAGATACGCAAAGCGTCCTGACTCTTTCCCGGCCAAGAATCGTATAGAATTTGTATCAAAGGATAACTCCAACTCATATCTTATCGACGATTCTATCCAATCATTTGAGCCAGCTCTCCCTCCGATAGAGGAAGAACCGGAAGCTCCGATCCAGGAGAAAGAAGAAAAACCGGTCGTTTATGAGGAAATGTCCCTATTCGACGACATACTTAACTTTGAGGACGATAAGAAAGAATAATGAAAAAGACACCAAATTGGTTCCCGACATACCGTGCTAACTCAATCTTCGAGATACCACTCTCTTTCTATGCCGAACACGGAATCAAGGTCGTTCTCTCTGATTTAGACAACACGCTCGACGACTACAGGGTCCAAACCCCAAGTCCAAGAACCCGCGAACTCATCGAAAACCTTAAGAAGGCTGGGATAGAGTTCTATATCGCTTCCAACAACACCTCCAAGCGCGTCTCGGTTTATGCTGAGAGCCTTGGAATCAAAGTCTTTTCAGGATTAATGAAGCCTTTCAGTGGACCGCTTAAGAAGCTAATCCAAAAGGAAGGATTCAAAAAAGAAGAAGTTGTCCTTATCGGTGATCAAGTTCTTACCGATGTCAAAGCTGGAAACGGAGCGGGAATCATGACGATTCTCACCGAACCAATCAGCAAAGGGGACATCATTTGGACAAGATTTAATCGAGTTTTTGAAAAAAGGAAAAGAAGAAAGATTCTCTCTGAGACCTATAATTTAATTGGGAGGTAAAACGATGAGCATCATCACATCCGTCCGCCGTTGTTACAACTGTGGCAAAGTCCTTCAAGACAACGATCCAAGAAAAGAGGGTTACATTGAACCTGCGACTTTGATCTCGCTTCATGCAAGCGACATGATCCTTTGCCATGAATGCTATGAGGCACTTCATCAGAATGAAGCACCAGCAGCCGCTGATGTCTCTGACGAATTCTTAAGCATGCTTAGAGACGCCAAAAAAGAAGGCGCCACAATCGTTTACCTCGTCGATTTGATTTCCTTTGAATGCTCATTCAATAAGGAAGTCCTCGATTTAATCGTTGATCTCCCAGTTATCATCATCGCCAGCAAATGGGATTTGATGCCAAAAGATACAGAAGTAGAACATACCAAGGAGTATGTCGCTCACCGTTTCAGAGCAGAAGGCTTTAAGAAAGCCAAAGCAACCGACGTCATCCTTCTTGATTACAACAATTCCGCCGATGCGACCCTTGCGTCTGGAATGATCAAAAAGAAACGTCAGGGCAAGAACGTCTACGTCATCGGTGCAAAAGGAGCTGGCAAGAGCGCCTTCCTTACAAGCTTCCTTAGACAATTTAAAAACACTTCCAATCGCGGAATTTCGATTGGAGCTTATAAAAACACCTCTCTTGAGGTTTGGCAGATCCCTCTTGATGACAATTCCTACATCTATGACACTCCAGGTACCGGCGTTAAGAACTCCTTGCTTGGACAGATTAACTATCCAAAAGAAATCGTCATCACGAGCAGATTGGCCCCAAGAAAACAAAACGTTGCCCTAAATGGCAGCTTGTTCATCGGATGCATCGCAAGGATCGATCCTATCAAACTTGCTTCCGATAAGAAGAGAGTCTCTTTCACCTGTTACTTCGCACCTAAAGTAGCGCTCAAAGCCATCTCTCCAAAAAATGACATGACCGCTTTATTCCATAAATACATCAAGAATAAAGCCCTCAAGCCACATGTCTTCTGGTTCAAATGTCAGAATGACGCTGACGTATTCGACTTTGAGTTAGAAGAAAACGGCCCAAGAGATATCGGTATCGCCGGTCTTGGTTGGGTCTCGTTTGAAGGCACTAAGGGCGATGTCTTCAGAATCTATGTTCCTAAGAACATCGGTGCCTATGCCTCGCGCGCGAAAATCATTAAGAAAAAAGAAGGAAAGAAATAAAGATGCTTTCTCCGAAAAACCGTGCATACCTTAAAGGCCTAGCCAATCATTTGAAGCCGTCACTCAACATTGGCAAAGGCGATATTGATCAAACGCTCTTAGAAGTCTTAGATAAAGCCCTAGAAGCACACGAATTGGTTAAGGTTCGTGTTTTAGAAACGGCTTCTTCGACTTTTGAAGAGATTTCTGATTCTCTTTGTGAAGGGACCGGCGCCCATTTTGTTGGCAAGACCGGCCATATCATCACCCTTTACCGCGAAAGCAAGAAGAACAAGACAATCGTACTTCCTCATAAATGAACGATAAGGTAATCATTTACGGCGGCAGTTTTGACCCGCTTCATAACGGACATGTAGAGATTGCTAAGGCAGCATCAGACTTTTTGGGCTGTCCTCTTTTGTTTGTTCCAGCGAAAAACGCGAGATGGAAGGATAATGACGCAAGTACAAAAGACCGCCTTGCCATGTTAAACATTGCTTGCGAAGAGCTGAACAAGAACGGCAAACGTTTTTCAGTCTCTAGCTACGAGATGGACATCCCAGGAGACGGACCATCCTATAGCGTCGACACTGTCGTTCATTTCAAAAAAGAATATGAGACGGTCTACTTCCTTATCGGAGCGGATCAAGTCAATCAGTTTGAAAAATGGAAAGACCCAGATGTCATCGCTTCGAATTCGCAGATCTATTATGTCCCTAGACGTGGTTATCCATTAAACGAAGAAAACATAAAACGCTTTAATATGAAGGCTTTGCCTTTTAAAGAGCACGAAGTCTCAAGCACAGACATCCGCGAGATGAAATCGATCGATTATCCCGATTACATCAGACACTATGTCGAGGCCAACGGTTTATATTTCATCAAAGGCTTGGCCAAATACTTGAAGAAAACGCGTTTAGATCATTCATTTCGTGTCGCTAACGTCGCGCTGGATATAGCAAGAAACAACGCTAAGACGCTTGACCCATTGAAGACTTACCAAGCGGCCATGCTCCATGACATCGGCAAATATGTTCCGGATAACGAGTCAAAAGAGATAGTCACAAGAGAATATTCTAAAGAATATGCCGAATATCCATATTGGGCTCTGCACCAATGGGTAGGGGCGTATCTGGCCGAGAAAGAATTCGGCATCAAGGATAAAGACATCCTCGACTCAATCGCATATCACTGCACAGGAAGAGCAGAAATGGGTCCTCTTGAGCAAACAATCTATAGCGCGGATAAAATTGAGCCAGGCAGGGGATATGACTCTTCTGACCTAATTAACGGATGTCTACGCGATTATCACGAAGGCTTCTTAGGTGTATTAGCCGCCAATAGAATCTATTTAGCAGAAAAGACAAAGGACACTCCTCATAACAACAGTTGTCCGCTAACCGAAGAAAGCTATATCTATTTTTTAGATAAAAAGAAAGGAACGAATTAATGGCTTATCCTAAATTAATTAAAGAAACAAAAGAA
>JAFZUD010000099.1 GCA_017618495.1 Bacilli bacterium
AGCCCAGGTGAATGGTTTGTTTGGGCTGAAGAAGACAGCCTTGATGCTGAGTAAGTCTTTAGCAATTAATTGATCGATGTTTTCCATTTTTATTCTCCTAAGAAATCTTTGATGCATCTTTCGTAAGCGGCAACTGGATCAGCTGCAGCGGTGATTGGGCGTCCGACGACGATGTAGTCGCTTCCGATGGCTCTGGCAGCGGCTGGATCCATGACTCTCTTCTGGTCGCCTTTATCGCCATCGGCGAATCTGATGCCAGGGGTGACGGTGAGGAACTTCTCGCCGCAGACCTCGTGGACCTTGCCAGCTTCAAGAGGCGAGCAGACAACGCCATCAAGACCGGATTCTTTGGCGGTCTTGGCGTAATGCATGACGACCTTGTCGATTGGCTCGTGGATAAGGATGTCTCTTTCCATCGATTCCTGATCGGTGGAGGTGAGCTGAGTGACAGCAAGAAGAAGAGGTCTCGTTCCGTCTGGTCTAGTGAGGCCTTCGATGGCGGCTTCCATCATGGCCTTGGTTCCTGCGGCGTGGAGATTGCACATATCGACGTCAAGGCCAGAGAGTCTAGCCATGGCTTTCTTGACGGTGTTAGGGATGTCGTGGAGCTTGAGGTCGAGGAAGATCTTGTGTCCTCTCTTCTTGATTTCTCTCACGATGGATGGGCCTTCCGCATAGAAGAGCTCCATGCCGATTTTCACGAATGGCTTTCTTCCGGTGAACTTATCAAGAAATTCGAGTGTCTTTTCCTTGCTCTCGAAATCGCAAGCGATGATTACGTCTTTTGCCATCTTACTTTCTTCCTCCGATTATATCTTTAAGTGATTTGATGCCGTATTTCTTCATTATCCTTGGCAAATCCTCAATGATTTCTTTGCAAGCATAAGGATTGATAAGGTTCGCGGCGCCTACTTCAACGGCTGTGGCGCCCGCCATCATCATCTCAAGGACGTCTTCTGCGCTAGAGACGCCGCCCATGCCGATGACTGGGATCTTGACCGCGTGTGCGACCTGATAGACACATCTAAGCGCGACAGGGAAGACAGCAGGTCCAGATAAGCCTCCGGTCTTGATGCCAAGGATTGGCTCCCCGGTCTTAAGATCAATCCTAAGTCCCATCAAGGAGTTGATGAGAGAGATGCCATCCGCTCCGCCTTCTTCAGCGGCCTTCGCGATTGCGACGATATCCGTGACGTTAGGGGAGAGTTTGACGATGAGTGGTTTATGAATGACCTTCTTAACGGCCTTAACAACATTTCTGACGTTGTCAGGGTCTGTTCCGAAGGCAAGTCCTCCGCCATGGACGTTTGGACAAGAGACATTGAGTTCGATCCAACCGACCATATCGACTTTGTCGATCTTCTCGCAATTTGAGACATATTCCTCTAAGGAGAAGCCGGAGATATTGGCCATGACCGGCTTATGGAAGACCTTCGCTAACTTAGGAAGTTCTTCGCTGATGACTTTCTCGATGCCAGGGTTCTGAAGGCCGATGCAGTTGATCATGCCAGCAGGGCACTCAGCGATACGAGGGTTTGGGTTTCCGAATCTTGGTTCAGCGGTGGTTCCTTTGAAAGAGAAGGTTCCAAGCATGTTGATGTCATAGAGTTCAGCGAACTCGTAGCCGAATCCATAAGTTCCGGAAGCTGGGATGATTGGGTTATCGATTTCGATTCCCAAAAGATTGATCTTGGTGTCTATTTCTCCCATAGGATTTCCTCCTTCCTTAGGACCGGGCCTTCTTTGCAGATGCGTTTGTATCCGGTGATGGTCTTGCAAGAGCAACCCATGCAAGCTCCGAATCCGCATCCCATTCTTCTCTCGAAGGAGAATTCACCTTCGGAGGTTGTGGCGTTATACACAGCCTTAAGCATTGGCTCTGGGCCGCAGGTGTAGAAATATGAATAGCTCTCTGGGAGGGCGTTAGTGACAAAGCCCTTCACGCCATAAGAGCCATCGACTGTGGTGACGGTGACATCGCAGCCAAGGTTTTTGAAAATATCCTCTGCAAAAACCTCTTCTTTTTTGTTGAAACCAAGGATAACCGAGACTTTTTTGCCTTCTTTGACGAGCTTCTTAGCAAGGTTATAGAGAGGCGGGACTCCAACGCCTCCTCCGATGAGGAGAGGGTGGTCGCCCGCTTTCGATAAGTCATAGCCATTGCCAAGTCCGACAAGGAGGTCGAGGTTAGTGCCAACAGGCATCTCGCTCATCGCTTTGGTGCCTTTGCCAACGACTTTGTAGATGAGGGTAAGCGCGCCTTCGTCATAGTCGCAGACGGAGATAGGCCTTCTAAGGTAATAGCCATCAAGAAGGATGTTGACGA
>JAFZUD010000100.1 GCA_017618495.1 Bacilli bacterium
GTTGAAGCCACCGTCGAGGTCGCTATTGCCACCGATCTGAAGCTGTAAGCCACCCTCATCGATGAAGGAGGCGTTGATGATGTAATTGTTCTCGCCCTCTTCGGCGATAGCCTTCTTCATATCGTTGAGACCACCCTTCTTCTCGGCGTTGTATCCGATACGGCCGCCATCATAGATGGTGCAGTCGACGAAGGCGATGTTCTCGCCATCCTCATCCACCGCATTCGGGGCGAACTCTTCTCTGAACTCAGAGATGAGGTGTCTCATCTGGTTGCCATAGTTGGAGTTATTGCCATCGGATTCGCCCTGGTGCCAAAGCCATGCTTTGATCTCTGGCTCGAAGCCAAGTTCCTCGATCAATTCGAGGTTGTTATGGACGAACTCTTTGGTCTCGGTCCAAAGCTTTCCTTCGGTGCCGTTTCCATCATCGGCGGTACGCCAGATGTATTCTTTGTTGGTGCCCATCTGATCGCCTAAGGAGGAACCGCCGTAGGCGCTCTTGATGAAGAAGATTGGGGTATCTTCGGAGGCTTTTTCTCTGAGGATATTGGCTAAGCCAATCTCAGGGCCGATGAATCTGGTCTGGTTGGCCATGCCGACTTTGAGGTTTTTGAATTCCCCTGCCATTGGGTCTTCCATGTTCGAGGCGTTGACCTTGATTGGGTTCTCGTATGGATAGAAGCAACGGAAGGACATCTGGATCTCTGGGACGTTGCCGTCGATATAATCGGCAGCATCATACTTCGTTCCAAGTTCCTCAAAGGCTTTTTCAAGCCAATTGTCGTCATCTTCGTGTCCGTTTCCTTTTTCACCCCAAAGGGTGCTGCCTTCCATGTTGGATTGGCCAGACATGACGATGACTTGGGCTTTCTTTGGTCCTTCTTCCACTTTGGTGGAGCTTTGGGCTGGCTGGTTGCCACCGCAAGAAGCTAAGCCAAGGGTAAGAAGCAAAGAAGTGACTAATAATCTCTTTTTCATATACTTACCTATTCGATGATTTCATTCTCGACGAGGATGTTGCCATAGGCTTCGCCAAGTCTGAATAAGTCTTTGGTGACGTAGTGATATGTGTCGTAGCAGCCACCGATGTTTTGCTGACCGCCGATCTCTAAGCCAAGACCTTCGCTGTCTTTGCAGGAAGCGTTGATGAGATAGTTATTGTCGCTATCTTCGGAGATGGCCTTCTTTGTGGCGTTAAGGGTATCGACACCAGAGTAGGTAAGACGGGTTCCATCATAGATGGTGCAGTCGACGAAGGCGATGTTGTCGCCATCTTCTTCTGGGGCGTATTCCGCGAACTCTTCTCTGAATTCGGCGAGAAGGTGACGCATGAAGGTGCCATACTGCTCTTCGCTGGCTTGGGCGTTGTTATCGGTATCGGATTCGCCCTGGTGCCATAACCAGGCTTTGATCTCTGGGTGGAAGCCAGCCTCTTCGATAAGGGCGAGGTTGTTCTTGACGAACTGCTTGGTTTCGGTCCAAAGCTCGCCTTCTTCGCCGTCGTTGTCGCTGGCGATCTTCCAGTGTTTCTTGGAATTGCCTTGTTTCTTGAAGGATGAGCCGGAGAAAGCGGATTTGATGAGATAGACAGGCTTCTCTTCGGTTCCGATCTCGTTGGTATGGAGGACGTTTCCTAAGCCGATCTCTGGTCCCATGGCGACGTCTTTCTGTCCCATGCCGACTTTGAGGTTAAGGAATTTGCCGGCCATTTTGTCAGCGGTATTGGAGGCGTGGGCGTTCGCGGCTGGGTCTCCACCGCCATATGGATAATATCCGCGGTAGGAGCACTGGACATCTGGCATGCCATCGAAGAATAAGTCAGCATCGATTGGATCATGTCCTTCTTCGACGAGTTCGGCGCAGGCGTTTCTAAGCCAGCCTTGGCCGTTGTCATAGTAAGTGCTGCCTTCCATGTTGGACTGGCCGGACATGACGATGACTTGGACCTTAAGTGGATCTTCCTCCTTAACGCTTGTTGCCGGAGCGGACGATGTATTGGCTGGAGTCGTGCATCCGCATAAGGCAAAAGCCATGAGCAAAGATGTGAGTGATAATGATTTTTTCATAGAGTGGTTCCTCTTTTCA
>JAFZUD010000101.1 GCA_017618495.1 Bacilli bacterium
CCTTGCTTGGGTTTGTGTTCTTTTAGAGTCGGTTGCCGAAGGCCTTGTTGCCTATTTCATGCAGTTCTTCATCGACGAGGTTAAGGCCCTCTCCGTCCATCCAGACAACTTGGACGCCATATTCATGTATTCAGGCATTATCGCCGGCATGGCCCTCTTAGCAGCGGCTACTGGCATTATCGCCGGCGTCTTTGCTGCTAGTGCAGCAGCGGGCTTTGGAAAGAACCTCCGTGAAGCCTTATTTGTCCACGTCCAGGATTACTCATTCAAGAACATCGACAAGTTCTCCACGAGCGCCCTCGTTACCAGAACCACTACAGACATTACCAATGTCCAAGGCGCTTTCCAAATGATCTGTAGAGCGGTCGTTCGTGCACCGTTCTTAATGATGTTCGCCCTCGTTATGTGCTTCGTCACATACTGGCCAGCCGCACTCGTTTTCCTCGTCTTCATCCCAGTCGCAGGTTTTGCTTTGATTTTCATCGCCAACAAAACCCACCCAATCTTCGTCAAAGTCTTCAATGCCTACGACGATTTGAACCAGGCCGTTGATGAAGATGTCGACGGAATCCGCGTCGTCAAATCCTTCAACCGCGAAGATTACCAGAAAGAGAAGTTCGGAAAAGTCTCCTACTGGATTTATAGCAACTTCAAGAAAGCCGAGAAGAGAATTGCTCTCAACGGCCCACTCATGAACCTTGCCACTTATGGCACGATGATTGCCATCAGCGTCATCGTTTCCTATGCGATCGTCTCCACCCAAGACCAAGAGACCGCTATCGGCATTGGTGCTTTAAGCACCATGATCACATATTCCATCATGATTCTCATGTCCCTCATGCTCGTCTCCATGGTCTATGTCATGATCATCATCGGCCGTAACAGCACCGAACGTATCCTTGAGGCCATTGAGGAAGTTCCTGATATCAGCGACCCAGAGAACCCAATCGAAATCGTTCCTAATGGAGAGGTCGAATTCAAGCACGTCAACTTCGCCTATTCCGAAGGAAAAGATGTTCTTCTCGACGTTAATATCAAAGTCAAATCCGGAAGCACCATCGGTATCCTTGGCCCAACCGGCTCAAGCAAAACCACCCTCGTTTCTTTAATCGCAAGATTATTCGACGCACAGCAAGGCGAGGTCCTTGTCGGTGGTCATAACGTCAAAGAATACAAACTCGAATCATTGCGTGATTCCGTTGCCGTTGTTCTTCAGAAGAACACCCTCTTCACCGGAACCATCAGAGAAAACCTCAAATGGGGCAACGAAAACGCTACCGATGAGCAAATCATGGAAGCCTGTGATATCGCTCAAGTCACCCCGTTCCTCAAAGATATGCCAGATGGCTTAGACACCAAGATTGAACAAGGTGGTTCTAATGTTTCTGGTGGCCAAAAACAAAGACTTTGCATAGCAAGAGCGCTTCTTAAGAACCCGAAGATCCTCATCCTCGACGACTCTACAAGCGCTTGCGATACCCATACCGACAAACTCATCCGTGATGGCCTTGAGAAATACCATCCAGACATCACGAAGTTCATAATCGCCCAGCGTGTTCTTTCCGTTAAAGATTGCAACGAGATCTGGGTCATGAACGAAGGTCGTGTCCTTGAAACCGGCACCAACGATGAGCTTATGAAGACGAGTGCGGTCTATAAAGACCTCTTCGAATCTCAGAACGGAGGAGGTGATTTCGATGCCGCCAGCTAATCCACGCGCCACTAAAGGAGCCCGCAACATGAACATGGTCTCAGGCAAAGCGAGAAGCGCCGCCATCAGAAGACTCCTTGGTTACGTCTTCAAGTATTACCCAGCTCAGTTCATCGTCGTTTTGGTGTGCGTCCTTCTCTCCAGCTTCACCAACGTCGCTGCCGCTTACTTCACTGGTCAGGTACTCGTGAACGAGTACCTCATGCCATCACTCAACTCCGGCTCCCTCGAAATAATCACCCCAACGAGCGGTTCCTTTGCAGGAGTTCCTTTCGGCGGAGCTATCGCCATCATGGCGGCTGTCCTTGCCCTCGGAACGATTGCCCTTTATGTCTATAACATCCTCATGTCCGTTATCGGACAAGGCGTTCAGAAACGTATCCGTGATGAACTCTATGACCACATGCAGGACCTCCCGATCTCCTACTTCGATAGAAGAGGACGCGGAGACATCATGTCCGTCTACACGAACGACGTTGACGCGCTTCGTGAAATGCTTTCACGCGCCCTCCCGATGATGGCGAACTCCATCGTCACGATGATCGCTTGCCTTGTCATGATGCTCATCACCGACTTGATGCTCACTGGAGTCGTTATCGTCATGGCGCTTGTCATCTTCTTCATCATCATTTACTTCACCAAGATGTCGTCCCGTTTCTTCATCGCCCAGCAGATTGAGCTTGGCAAGATGAACGGCTACATCGAAGAGATGGTCAACGGCCAGAGAGTCGTCAAAGTCTTCAACTACGAGAAGAGGAACATCGCTGGCTTCAAGAAACACAACGAGCAATTCTTCAACTACTCCGTTAAAGCCAACAGATTCGCGAACTTCTTAATGCCAACCGTCAACCAGGTTGGAAACCTTCAGTACGTCTTGATCGCCTTGCTTGGCTCCGTCGCGGTCTTCAACCAATGGACCGGCGTTTCCTTATTAGGAACCTTCACTTATGGCATCGCCACAGTTGGCACGATCGTCAGCTTCCTCATGTTTTCGAAGTCCTTCACCCAGCCAATCGGAAACGTCTCCCAGCAGCTCAATATCATCGCTCTCGCTTTAGCGGGCGCGACCCGTATCTTCGAAATCATCGATGCCCCAGCGGAGAACGATGATGGATATGTTGAGCTTGTGAACGCCAAAGAAGACGAGAACGGCAACCCTGTTGAGTGTGCCGAAAGAACTGGTAAGTGGGCCTGGAAACACCCTCACACCGATGGCTCCCCAACAACCTACACTTGGCTCAAAGGAAAGATCACCTTCAACGACGTTGATTTTGCATATATCCCTGGCAAAACCGTCTTGCATAACATCTCCATGTACGCGGAAGAAGGTCAGAAAATCGCCTTCGTCGGACCTACTGGAAGCGGCAAGACAACCATCACCAACCTCATCAATCGTTTCTACGATATCGAGGATGGCAAGGTCAGGTATGACGACATCAACATCAACAAGATCAAGAAGAAGGATTTACGTCGTTCTCTCGGCGTCGTTCTCCAGGAGACAAAGCTCTTCACCGGAACCGTCATGGAGAACATCCGCTTCGGAAACCTTGAAGCCACAGATGAGGAAGTCATCGCCGCGGCAAAACTTGCTAACGCCCATAACTTCATCACCCATCTGCCTGACGGCTATAGCACCTTGCTCACGAGCGGTGGAGCTTCGCTCTCACAAGGACAAAGACAGCTCATCGCCATCGCTAGAGCGGCCGTCGCCAACCCGCCTGTCATGATTCTCGATGAAGCAACTTCATCGATCGATAGCCGTACCGAAGCCCTCGTTCAGGAAGGCATGGACGCCATCATGAAAGGACGCACTGTCTTCGTCATTGCCCACCGTCTCTCGACGATCAAGAACAGCGACGTCATCATGGTTCTCCAGGATGGCAGAATCATCGAAAGAGGCAGCCACGATCAGCTTCTTGCTGAGAAGGGCAAGTACTACCAGCTTTACACTGGAAACGAAATCGGTAACAAGTAAAGCCTAAAGAAAGGCTTTGTGAGCGCTGTAGTTTGAATGTAAACTATCCGTGCGCTTTGTTTGTGGAGGAATACCCATGGAAGAAGAGAAACTTAATGACCAAGAACTTGCTAGACGCGCTAAATTAGCCCGCTACGAGGAGCTTGGAGTAGATGCATTTGGAAGCCGTTATGAATGGAAGGATTCGATCAAGGATCTCCGTGCTAAATACGGTGCTTTAAGCGAAGAAGAACTTGCTAATATGCAAGTCCCAGTCAATGTCGCTGGCCGTTTGATGGCCATCAGACGCATGGGCAAAGCCAGCTTCGTCAACATCAAAGACGAATATGGCAACATGCAGGCCTGGCTTGGACGCGACGTTGTCGGTGAGCACGACTACGAAGTATTCAAACTCGCTGATATCGGTGACATCGTTGGCTTAGAGGGAACCCTCATGCTTACGAGGACCGGTGAGCTTACCATCCGCACCACTAAATTCACCCACATCACCAAGTGTCTCAAACCTCTTCCAGAGAAGTTCCACGGCTTGACCGACATCGAAGAAAGATGCCGCCGCCGTTACGTCGACCTCATCATTAATGATGAGTCCCGTAAGAACGCTTTAACCAGATCCGCCATCGTTAAGGGAATCAGAAACTACAGCGACGCCCTTGGCTTCGTTGAAGTTGAGACTCCTGTCCTTTCCCCAATCGCCGGTGGTGCTTCTGCCCGTCCATTCATCACCCATCACAACGCCCTCGACAAGGATTTCTTCCTCCGCATCGCCACTGAGCTCAACCTCAAGAAGTGCATGGTCGGTGGCATTGACCGCGTTTACGAAATCGGCCGTATCTTCCGTAACGAAGGTATCGACAATAGACACAACCCAGAATTCACCACCATCGAGCTCTATCAGGCTTATGGCGACCTCAGCGATATGAGAAAGTGGGCCGAAGGCCTCTTCCATTACATCGGTGAGAAAGTCATCGGCAAAGACACCTATGAGTGGAACGGAAACACCATCGACATCTCTAAGCCATTCGCTTGGATCTCCATGGCTGACGCCATCAAAGAGAAGACCGGTGTCGACTTCAATGAGCAGATTCCATTTGAAGAAGCAGTGGCCCTTGCCAAGAAGCACGGCGTCACCCTTGAGAAGTCCTGGAACAGCACCGGCTACATCATGCAGGCCTTCTTCGATGAATTCGTTGAGCCAACCCTTATCCAGCCAACCTTCATCCACACATACCCAATTGAGGTTTCTCCTCTCACCAAGAAGACCGCTGATCCACGCTTCGTTGATCGTTTTGAGCTCTTCATTGGCGGAACCGAATTCGGCAACGCTTATAGCGAACTCAACAACCCATTCGATCAGGAAGAACGTTTCAAGGCTCAGTTAGCCGCCCGTGAAAGAGGCGACGATGAGGCTGCCGATATCGACTTCAGCTTCCTTGACGCTCTCATCTACGGCATGCCGCCAGCCGGTGGTATCGGCGTCGGTGTTGATCGTCTTTGCATGCTCTTCGCTGAACAATCTACAATTCGTGAAGTTCTCATCTTCCCAACGATGAAAGATGAAGTCGCGGTCACCAAAAAAGACCCTGAGAAAAAGTAACGAAAAATCCAAAAATACGTGGCAAAACCCACGTATTTTTTGTTTTTATCCCACAAAAACTGCCTGAAAATTATTCGGAAAAATGTAAGAAAATTCACTATATATTAGTGAGGCCATTTTTTTGCATTTCTCCTCTTTTGCCGATGAAGATGAGAAATTTCAAGGAACTCTTAATTGATTAAGAGGGGCGACTATAGTATCATTGTTGGGCTTTAGCGAAGGAACTAAAGCGACATTCTTCTATGGCCGTCCAATTAATTGAGGCGGTCCTTAGACCAAAACTAGGAGGTGCTAATCATGAAAAAGTACGAAATCATGTACATCCTTAACGCCACTCTCGATGAGGCCGCTGCTAAGGGTGAGATCGCCAAACTCCAGAAGATCCTTGAAGACAACAAAGCCAAGGTTCTCGACACCAAGGAGTGGGGCATCAAAGACTTCGCCAGCATCATCAAAAAGCAGACCAAAGGATACTACGTCATCCTCAAGGTCAACGCTGAAAAGCCAGCTCTTGATGAGTTCGATCGTTTGGCCAAGCTCAACCAAAACGTACTCCGCCACTTGATCACTGTTGCACAAGACTAATCGGCAACATTAATTGGAGGATGGTAAAAAATGCTTAATCATGTCGTTCTTATTGGTCGTTTGACCCGTGACCCAGAGTCACGCAAAACCAACGCAGGACTCACAGTCGTTTCCTTCACTGTCGCGGTTGACGATTCTTTCAAAGGTCCAAACGGAGAAAAGAACACCCTGTTCATGGGTTGCTCAATCTTCGGAACCAAGGCCGAGAATGTCGCCAGGTTTGTTAGAAAAGGTTCCTTAGTGGCCGTCTCTGGCAGACTTAATCAGCGCAAATACACCAACAGAGATAATCAACAGGTTACTGTTATCGAAACCATCGCGGATAGCGTCGAATTCTTAGAACCAAAATCCGCTAACGGTGCCACTCCGGATGCCAGCATCCGCCAGCAGGCCCCTCAGCAGGATTATGTAGACGACGCCGCTGACAGCGGCAACTTAGATGGAATTGATGTCGTCAGTGACGATCTTCCATTCTAAGAAACACACAGAAAGGATTAATAACAATGGCTTTCAAGAAAATGAGACCTAAGAGAAAGGTCTGCTACTTCACCAAGAACCACGTTAAGTTCATTGACTATAAGGACACCGAACTCCTCAGCAGATTCATCACTCCTGATGGAAAGATCCTTGCCCGTAGCTCAACCGGAACCAGCGCCAAGTATCAGCGTGAACTCGCCAAAGCTATCAAGAACGCCCGTTTCATGGGTTTGCTTCCTGAAGTTGGCCAGAGATAATCTCTAACAAAAACTAAGCCGTCCGATAGGGCGGCTTTTTTGTTGAGGTATTCCATGTTTGCTACATATATGATAACATACAGTTGAGGACAATGATTATGAACAAGAATCGTGCCGATTACATAGCTAAGTTCAACAAGGATAATTACAAGATGTATCCTTTCAGGGTTAAGAAAAACGAGATCGATTTGATTGATAAACTAGAGACGGTTGATAACAGAAACAGCTATATCAGAGATTTGATTTTGGAAGACATTAACCCAAGCATTCTAACGATAAAACAGATTAAAGATAGGGTTAGACCAATCTTCGCAAAACACAATATTAACGAGGCATATTTGTTTGGTAGCTATTCTAGAGGCGAGGCTAACAGAAACAGCGACGTAGACATATATTGCGAAGAAGGCGATGTCGCCACCTTATGGAAACTATCTGCTTTTTGTGATGAATTACGCGACGTGCTGGGTAAGGATGTCGACATAGTGACAATCGGTTCAGAGATAGACCCTTATTTAATCGAACAAATTGAGGAGGACAAAATCAGAATATGTTAGGTATTAAAGACAAAAGAATTGTAGAGCTAATCATCAAACATTGCCTGAACATTGAAGAAGACGTTCTTAATGTTGCCGAAGATTGTTTTAATAACGATAGGAAAACTCAAAACTCGATTTGTTTTGATATTCTCCAAATAGGAGAGCTGGCCAAATCGTTGTCGGATGATTTCATCGTCAAGTATAGCTCTATGCCCTGGAAAGATATTAAAGGCATGAGAGACTGGGTTGTTCATGGGTATCAAACGATAAAAATGAGTAGGGTTTGGAGAACCGCTGTCGAAGATATAAAGCCCCTTAGAGAATATTGTGAAGAAATACTTAGAGACAATTAGAAAACCGGTTTACAAACAGAAATCAAACAGCCGTCCACAAAGAGGCGGCTTTTTTGTTATAATTCGCCTATGAAAAAGAAAACCAAAACAATCATTATTGTTTCCGTTTCCGCTTTTGTTGCTGCTTTGGCCTTAGCGGTTGCCGTCCCTTTCACTGTTCTTGGTGTTAAGACGGCTGGCTTAAAAGCGGACACCTCTTATTTGAGAAATGACACAAACTATTCCACTAGAGTGGAAGTGAAGGACCTTGAGCTTGTCACGCAGCATGTCTCTTGCGGATACGCATCAATTGAAATGATTTCCTCTTTCTATGGGAATCGAGTCACTGAAGATGAATTAGATGCCAGGAACGGCGCCGTCTCAACCGCATCGACTGGCGGATTCGTTGAAGAGATCAACAAATGCATCCCTTCTAAGAAGTTCAGCGAGCGCGCGTATTTAAAAGATGATGAGCTTCTTAAGGGAATTCATGACTCCCTCAAAGAAAATAATCCTGTTGCTATTGAGTGGGCCGCTAAATATGAAGATGAATGGACTCTTCACTTTTCTGTCGTCAGCGGACTAGATCTTTTTAACGACAAAGTGACCATTTACAATCCATATGGTTATATCGAAACCATTCAAAGCGAAGAATTCATCTCTAGAACTACCTTTAAAGCATATAAAAACTTACCATTATTCTTAAACTTTGGTTTCGCTTTTGGCGCTTTCGATAAGAACGCTTTGTTCTACGCTAAATAAACGAAAATCGTTTAAATTATCTTTGATTTGCAGGCTTTTTACCGTAAAAAGTTGCTTTTATATGCAGGTGCGCGCTATATTATATGCAAGAAATACAGGTAAGGAGAAAGCCTATGTTTAAGAAAGAAAGAGAAACCTCTAAGGGTTTGAAAATCCTTTTGGTTGTTTCGTCTATATTACTAGCTTTATTCATCACATTCTTAATGCTTTATGCCGCTTTGGCAGGCGATGCACATGATGCTGATTTAAAAGATTTCGGCGCGGTAATGAAATACCATGTTGAAGGTTTTAAGGGATTATTTACTTTTAAATTCCATGACGCTTCTAACGTAATCTACTTTAGTTTAAGTGCTTTACTATATGGCTTAATTGCTATTTGGGTCATCTTCCTTGTTGTCGGTATCTTAATAGCCGTCAAAAAGAAAAGAAGAATCATGATTGCGGGTATTGTTTTAACATTACTCGTAGTTGTCGCTTATATGTTTGGTGCGACTGGTTTACCAAAATATTGGTTAATCATTAATGGTCGTGATCCATTCAAAGACGCTAATCTTCTCCGTTTATTAGTGGGCGCACTTATTTTCTCCGGTGCTTTATTTGCTTTATTTGCCTATGTCTCTTACTTTGCTTGTGTTCTTGAATCATTCAAGAATCCAAGAAAAGAAATCAAAGAAGAAAAAGCAGAAGCTCCTAAACAAGAAGAACAAACAGCATTCGAAGAAGA